>JAAZME010000088.1 GCA_012798975.1 Gallicola sp. | reverse complement strand
TTGTCAGAAAATGCAAGGTTAAGCGGTGTAGTGGTAAAGGGAGATGTGGGTTCTTTCCCTGACGATATAGAAAATATCAGTATCTCAAGTTTTATTAACAATCTGCCCGGCTATAATGCCCAAGTATTGACCTTTGGATTTATGATAGGTTTCTTAATTGTTATAGCAGCTATTGTGATCGGGATATTTATTTATGTACTCACCATGCAGAAAATAAATATATTTGGTGTAATGAAAGCCCAAGGAATTTCCAGTGCTTTTATTGCAAAATCGATTATCGCACAGACCTTTATTTTGTCTGCAGCAGGGATTTTGCTGGGACTAGGAGGAACCTATTTAACTTCTATATTTTTACCGAGCACGGTTCCCTTCCAGAGCAATCCGATGTTTTTGGGGGCGATCAGTTTATTGATGCTTATTGTAGCAATACTGGCGGCATTTTTCTCGGTTAGGGCTATTGTGAAGATTGATCCATTAAGAGCGATTGGGTAGAAAGGAAAACTATGAGTGCGATAGAATTTAAAAATGTGAAAAAACAATTTAAAGACGGAAATAATATAATAGAAGCTTTGAAAGAAACGAATCTTAAAGTAGAGATGGGAAGTTTTGTGGCTATAATCGGACCTTCCGGTTCTGGGAAATCTACCTTCTTAACAGTAGCAGGGGGGCTTCAATCTCCTTCAGAAGGAGAAATATTAATTAACGACAACCCTTTCAGCGAAGTAGAAGAGAAAAAAAGAGCGAAACTGCGTTTTAAAGAAATCGGATTTATACTCCAAGCATCAAATCTGATTCCTTTTTTGAAAGTAAAAGATCAGCTGGTTCTTGTAGACAAAGTAAATGGCAGAAAAGGGGAAAAATCAAAAGAAGATTTATTTGATCAGCTGGATATCGCCGATCTGGCAAATAAATATCCGGACGAGCTGTCTGGAGGAGAGCGCCAGCGGGTTGCGATTGCACGATCTTTATACAATGATCCCTCTATTATACTGGCAGACGAACCGACAGCAAGTCTGGATTCGGAAAGAGCCTTTGAAGTGGTGGAAATCTTAGCGAAAGAAACGAAATGCAAGAACAAGGCGACGATTATGGTTACCCACGATACACGTTTGATCGAGTACTGCGACCATGTGTATATTATGGAAGATGGTGTATTAAGGGAAGAAAAGGATCGGTCTCAGAAGAAAATCGAGACTCTTTGTAATTAAATAGAAAAGACCAAGAATAAAAGGCGCCCCTGAATCCGAATAAGGATTTAGGGGTATTTTAATGGATGGTTGTCCTAGTATTTAAATAAGTATTCGCGGAAAAGAGAATACAGGTTATAATAAATAGATAGGAGGATTGTATATGAATAAAGAATTGATAAAAGATATCCTTTTGGAACTTCACAAAGGAGAAGATATAGCCGTTTTAAAGAAAAAGGTTCAAGAAATGGAAGGTATGATTTCTTCTAAGGAGCTTGCAGAAGCGGAGGATCTATTAGAAGGATCCAGTATTCCCGTAGATGAAATCCAGCGTTTAAGTACGGCTCATACAGAACTTTTCAGTGGAAAATTAAAAGAAAAAGAAGTTTCCTATGGACATCCTGTGTTTGTTTTTATGGGAGAGAACAGAGGACTTGAAAAATTTATTGAAGAAAAATATAATCCGGCACTAGAGGCTTTTCTTGCAGACCAAAAAGAGAAAAATTTAGAAGAGTTCAGGGCACAAGTGGAAGAACTTAAAAAAGTCGGTATCCATTATGATAGAAAAGAGAATCTGTTTTTCCCTTATCTGGAAAATGCAGGCATTACGACACCTCCACAGGTCATGTGGGGGGTTGATGATGTGATCCGTGATCTTATCGGCAAACTATCTGATTCTCTAAAGGGCGATATTATGGTTAAAAGGGTTGAACTTGTCAGTCAAAGAGTATTAACTCAAGTTTATGAAATGATAGAAAAAGAAGACAAAATTCTTGTGCCTATGATTTTGGATTATTTGACAGAGGAAGATTTTATTTTAGCGGCTCAGGAAAGTGTTCATATGGGCTATGTCTTTAATCAGGGGATAGAAGGCGCATCGAACTCCGATGCCAACACATGGCTTTCTGAGAAGACAAAAGGCGAAATGAAAACACGAGCTATGGAAGAAGACAAGATACAGATTTCAAGCGGTAGCTTTTATCCTAAGGAACTGGAAGCTATGCTCAACACCCTTCCAACAGATCTAACCTACGCAGATAAGGATGATATTGTAAGGTATTATTCAGAGGGCAAGCATCAGGTATTTACAAGAACAAGAACCATACTGGGAAGAGACCTGTATCTCTGCCATCCTCCACAGCTCATTCCTGTTATTAAAGAACTGATCGCTGATTTTAAAAGCGGCAAAAAAGATGAGATGATTGTACCCATGCGAAAGGGGAATCGACTTGAGCTGATTCGTTATTATGCTGTCCGAGGCGAAGATGGAGAATATCTAGGAGTTGTAGAAGTCACAGAAGAAATTTCGGACCAGCTGGAGATGTTTAAGGATTTATAGTGAAGAAAAAATGATAAATTATATTCATATATAAAATAATTTATTATTTATCAGGCAGATATATTTTGCCCTATGTAATAGATACAAGGCTTATGTTCAATTTGGGGACCATAAAGGTAAAAAAAGGTCCCTTTTTTTATCTTTATTTAAGGCATTTCACAAACAAAAATAATTATGAACAAGCCTTTACAAATGGGAGAATTTAGAGGCTAATACTAGTGCTTTTGCAAGGTGGCGGGGTATAATATAGTTGCATTAAATAATAATTAAAATTTGGGAGGAAACAATGAAAAGAAAATTATTAACAGCAGCATTAGCATTAGCATCGGCTATGGTATTGGGATCTATAAGCCCAGCCTTCGCAGATACAGAGGTAAAAAACCTGGATTCAGCAAACTCAGTGAATACAGTACAGGCAGCGAGTGTTCAAGAAAAAAGGCTTTCTGCAAGAGAGGCTCGGAAAATGGTAATCGATCGTTTTGGCGGAATCATTGAGAAAATCGAATACACCTATGATGAAACAAATCCTCTTTATAAAGGAGAGGCATTAAAGCAAGGACAGAAAGTGGTCTTTGAAATCAATGCCAGAACAAGACAGTTTGTGAAATGGGATACTGGAAATGACAACCAATGGAACGAGTTTTACAGAGATCTTCCTAAATTTATAACGATGGATGAAGCAGCAAAAAAAGTGATTGCACAGTCTGGGAAGAAAAATACCTTTGTTCAAAAAATCGATTTTAAATATGATGGCAACGAAACGATCTATCAAGGAGAAGCTTTTAATCGTGGCGTTAAATATTCCTTTGAACTATATGCAGGAAAAGGAAGAAACTTTAAAAAGTTTGATACAAGCACTGGTGATGAAACATGGGCAAAACAGTATTCTAATGTCAACTAAAATATAATTAAATATCGAGAACGATAAAACAAAAAAGGCAGTGTGCAGAATTTGAGAAATTCCAGCACACTGTCTTTTTTATTTTTCGGAAGCTTCTTCAATTCCTTTCGGTGTAAGGGTCACAACAGCACTGAAGGGATTATCCGATTCTCTTGTTTGATTATCATACAGGTAGTTCAGATAGCCGTGAAGGAAAAGCCATTCCAGTTTTGCTTGATACTCTTCGTCTGCTGCAGCGTTTCCTGACTGCATACTGATAGTAAGCCTGTCCCCTTTTGTATAGTCGAGATCGTACTTGAGGGTGTCTTGGTATAAGTCCTGAAGCAATGCTAAAGGTCTGTTGGGATAACGGTCATACTCTACAAAATAAACTTCTTTATTGTTGTTTTTCATGATGGAATCCTCCTTATAGTTTATATACCCGTTCATCTCTGCAGAATTTATATCTCCAAATTTTCTAGGATATCGATCGTTTCGACAATGTGTCCGTCACCAGGATCGGTAATCAATTCAAAAGGATAGCCCATAACCACTGTTATGATTTCTTTGCCGTTTTTCTCGGCTAAGGAAACCAAGCAGACGCCGGCATCGTATGTAGTTCCGGATTTTCCCCCTATAATTTTAAAACCATTTTGGGGATATTTCGGGAGTTCTTTAAACAGGGTCGATTCCATGAGAAGGCCCTCCGGGTGGTTTACGGTACTGGAGGATTTTATAGAAGCTGTGGAAACAACTTCCTTGAATTTGTCAAAGGTTAAGGCTTCTTTAAAAATATTCGCCATATCTTCCGCACTGGTATAGTGACCTTCTGTATCTAATCCGACAGGGTTTTTGAAAGCGGTATGGGAGAGATCCAGTTCAGCTGCTTGTTCATTCATCATTGCTACAAAATTTTCTGTAGAGCCGCCTATATGATAAGCCATAGACCCTGCGCATTCTCCCCCGGAAGGAAGCATTGTACCATATAAAAGATCATTATAGCTGGTGTTTTCATTTGAAACAAAACCGGCCATAGAGGCATTGTCTCGGACCATCCTCTGGTATACCTCTGGGACAATAGGTGCGGGCTGATCAAAATCTGAAACATTTTCCAATGTTACCAGAGTAGTCATAAGCTTTGTCAAAGAAGCTGGCGCTTGTTCTTCTTGGCTGTTTTTTGTATAGAGCACCTCTTCGTCTGTAAGATTATAGACATAGATACTTGTGGATTTATAATCTTTTTCCTCAAGGATAGCTGTGTTTGTTTCCCGAGGGGAGGGAGGCGCAAACAGATTCTCTATCACAACTTTTCGTATAAAGACTGCAATAATAACCAATAGAATAATAATTTGTATTTGTCGGATAGTCTGTTTTATTTTCATAATGCCCCCCCTTATGAATTTTCTTAGATAATCTTATTATATCAAACACAACTGGAAATAGGGGTTGGTTATTATTTATGAACAATTTTAAAGCTTATTTTTTT
>JAAZME010000238.1 GCA_012798975.1 Gallicola sp. | reverse complement strand
TTAGCTTTTAATAGAGTCGATATTTTGGATCGAAGAGGCGAAAAAGTTAATTTTAAAGCCATTAGCAAAGGAATGGGCTGTCCAGGTGTTGAAATATCCGCACTTAAAAACTCTGGTATGGACGAGCTTATTGAAATTGCAAAAAGAGAAGCGCAAAAAGGAATCGGCATGGAACATCCTGTTAAGTATTCTGCCGACTTGGAAGGTGCTATCGAAGAGATTTCAAATGCAAGTTCAGAGATTCAAAATCAGTTTAATCGTCGGGGATTTGCCATTAAGATTATTGAAGGCGATGAAGAAACAGTTGATAAGCTTAACTTGAGTCAGGAAGAGAAAGCCAAGATCGACGGAATCGTCGAAAAACTGGAAGAAGATTACGATCTGGAAGGCGAGGATATTCTTGCGGATGAAAGATATGGATTTATTGACGATGTAGTCCGAGGTAATGTAGAAGAAAAGGTTCATATGCTTTCGACTTCAGACAAAATAGATCGGATTGTTACCAATCGATTTTTGGCGATACCAATATTTGCTGCTGTGATGATTGCAATGTACTATATTGCTTTAGTAATAGTCGGCGGAACCTTCAACGACTGGTGGAATGATGTTGTTATAGGAGAGGTCGTTATAGGTAATGTGGGAGCTTTTCTAGAAACGACAGCAGTAGCGCCATGGCTTCAAAGTTTGATAGTAAACGGAATCTTAGGCGGTGTAGGAGCTGTAATCGGATTCTTGCCTCTTATCATTACGGTGTTTATATTTATCGCTGTATTTGAAGATATAGGATATATGTCAAGAGTTGCATTTATTCTGGATAGAATCTTCAGAAGATTTGGTTTATCTGGAAAATCTTTTATCCCTATTTTGATCGGTGTAGGCTGCTCCGTACCAGGAATTATGGCCACAAGAACTATAGAGAATGATAATGATAGAAGAATGACAATCACGGTAGCGAGTTTTATGCCCTGCGGAGCAAAGACTGAAATTATTGCAGTGTTTGCCGGGTCAATCTTTACAGGTAAATGGTGGTTCGGTCCTTTATGTTATTTTATCGGTATAGTTGCCGTTATTTTAAGCGGTATTATTCTAAAGAAATTCGACCGTTTTGCAGGGGAGCCGATTCCATTCGTTATGGAACTTCCGGAATATCAGCCGCCAAATTTGAAAAATGTAGCAAAAAAGGTTTGGGATCGTTCAAAGGCCTTTGTTATAAAAGCAGGTACTGTTATATTTGCGGCATCGGTATTGGTTTGGATCCTTCAAAATATTTCAACATCTGGCGAATTCCATGAATTTGCACAAGATGGCACAAATAGTCTGCTTTCAGCTATTGGACATGTGTTCGCACCATTCTTTGGTCCGTTGGGATTCGGGAATTGGATAGCAGCTGTGGCTTCTATGCTGGGGCTTGTAGCAAAAGAAATTGTAGTCAGTACATTAGGAGTATTAAGTGGATTGGGAGAAATTACAGCAGAAGATCCGTCTGCTATGACTTTAGCAAGCAGCTTGTTTACTTCTGTCAGCGGTTTAAGCTTCCTAGTCTTTAACCAGTTAACTGTACCTTGTTTTGCGGCAGTAGGAGCTATACGCCAAGAAATGAACAGCAGCAAATGGACATTCTTTGCAATAGGATATCAGCTTATATTCTCTTATCTGATTGCTCTTATGATCTATCAATTCGGCCGTGTTCTTGTATTAGGGGAAGCCTTCAATGCGATGACAGGTGTTGCTATAGCAGTATTGATATTCTTTATATTTATGTTGGTACGCCCTGAATCGAAAAAAGCAGATAAAAATAGAGATATTGCAACTGAGAATTAATCTAAATAAATAATGAGAAATTAGAGGTGAAAAATGAATATTCAGACTTTAATAGTTCTATTAATTATTATTGCACTTCTAATCCTAGCAGTTCGAAGTGTAAGAAAAAAAGGATCGCCTTGCGGGGGATGTTCCTCTGCAGGAAACTGTCCTCATAGTGCGAAGAAAAAGAAAAATATATAAACAGACTTAAAAGAGCGGTTATTATTAACTATAACCGCTCTTTTATTCTGCAGATTATAATTGGAGATGAAAAGAAAAAAGAACCCGGGATGGGTTCCATAGTCTGCCTGTTATTTGCTTTTTTGGTTCTGATACTGGATGTGGTATTGTTTCGGGCTTAAGGAGTACTTGTTTTTAAACAGCTTGCAAAAATAAGAAGGGCTTTTAAATCCGCATAGATTTGAAATTTCGTTTACCGAATAGTTTGTTTTTTCTAAATACTGTTTTGCTTTTTTCAGCCTAAAATATAATATAATATCTGGTAGAGATTTTCTTGTTTCGCTGCGAATCAAATAGGACAGATAGGATCTGCTGATATTAAAGTTTTTTGACAGATCGTCCAAAAGTATATTCTGATCACAGTTGTTATGGATGTAAATAATTAAGTTTTTGATCAATGGACTAGTGCTGGCGTTAATCAAATGATCCTCAGTAACACTGTAGAATGTGACCATTTCATTAAGTATATGTATAAGGTCGCCAGAGTTTGTAGTGCGATTGAGTTTTTTTGCATATTTTCTTCTTACGCTTAAGTAATTAGCGATGGTTTTAGAATCAGAAAAGTATTTTACACTGTTCCAATAAAATATTCCATTAAGCTCAGAAAGAAAAACCTTACTGCGCCGTATACATTTTGGTGTATCTTTAATGTTTTTAGCAAGCAGTCCTGCCAGTTTTATAGATTCTTCTTGGTTTTTGTCGCGCACTGCACGAATTAAATTGTGTTCTAATATAATCATGATAAAATCCTAATATAATAATAAAGTAATTGCTGATATTATTATACCTTATTATTTACGATTAATACAACTATTTTAAAACAAAATGTTTCTTTAAATGATTACAAATGTGACAAAAAGGTAAAAAAAATTAATTTTCTTGTCATATTTTTGTAATAAGTTTGTTACTACTTTGAAATTGGGTTATAATATGCGTTGTGAATAAGAATTATTAGAATAAATTATAATTAAAGATGAATAAGGAGATGGATATTAAGATGTTTTTAAAAGCAAAGAGGATATTTGCGTTTTTATTGCTGTTGACCTTTATGATTACACCTTTTGGCAATATATCAATGGCATCAAGAGATGAAGCCGTTCAAGGAAGTGCTTCTAAATTTGTATTAAGCCGTAAAGAAGTAGTAAAAGGCAATGAAATTGTATTGGATTATCAATCAGAAGAGGAAGCGGAAGCGGTATTAGTTTACAATACACCGTCAGGCAATAAAAAAGAAGTACATCTAGACTATAACGAAGACAGTGGGATGTATTCTACTGCCATTACACCGGATGAAGCCGGAGAATGGACAATAGACACTGTTTTGCTTAATGGAAATAATGTTTCATCAAGCAGTTATGAGTTAGATTTTAAAGTATTTGAATCCGTTAAGGATCAGTATGGAAAAGAAGGCCCTTTTATATATGATGATGCTTTTCAGGACGAGCCAAAGGTTTTAGTATCTGATTTAAACCAATTAATCAGCCAAGTATACGGTATCGACCAACAAGGAAATACAACTGAGCTTACGGTAAGAATCCAAGGCAGCGGAGTTGATGAAGTTTTTAATGTATATAATGACGGCTCTTCAGTAATTACAGATGAAAACAGTTCAAAATATCAACCTGGCTCTTATACATTGACATATATTATTGAAGGCGGAAGCGATGTGGTAAAGACTTTACATATTGTTTCTGATGTAGCCGACAGCAATTTTGTTCGATTATCGGGAGAAGAAGTTTCTTTAAGCGCAAACACCGAAGTTGCACGTGTTGCAGGGAAAAATCGTTATGGAACTTCTGTTGAAATATCTAAAAATACTTACAATAAAGCGGATAGTGTAGTTATCGCAAATGGAACAAAATTTGCTGATGCATTAGCATCCTCTTCTTTAGCTAGAAATTTAAAAGCACCACTTTTATATGCAGCGGGTTCTAAATTAAACCCTGAAGTAAAAGCAGAAATAAAACGCCTTGGGGCTAAGAATGTATATATAATGGGCGGTTTTGCAGCGGTAAGCAGAGAAATTGAAGCAGAACTAAGCAGAGAAAAACTTAATATTATAAGAATTTTTGGTGGGAATCGTTTTGAAACTTCTATAGAAATTGCAAAACAAGTAAAAAAATTCAAATCTCAAAATAAAGCTATTTTAACAAACAGAGACAGTTTTGCAGATGCATTATCTGCAGGAGCCTACTCTGCGCAAAACAGCATTCCTATGTTCTATACAACAAAGAATAAATTAGAAGCTAAGACAAAGAAATATATCAAAGACAGCGGCGTTAAAGAGATTTTAGTTGTCGGCGGGGCAGCAGTGGTTTCAAATAATGTTGTCAAAGAACTGACTTCAATGGGTGTAAATGTTAAACGTATTGAAGGATCTAACAGATATGATACAAGTATAAAATTTGCTCAAACCTATTATAATAATCCAAGTACTGTAGTGATGGCAAGCGGTATGGATTTTGCAGATGCCTTAGCAGGCGGAGTGTTCGCAGCTTCTAAAAATGCATCTATGGTACTTGCTTCTGAAAAGCTTTCATCTGCAGCAAACAGATATGTTACAGCATCTGGAGTAAGCAGTATCTATATTTTAGGCGGAGAGAAAGCGGTAAGCGGCAGCATCTTTAGTGCGCTGTCTTCTAGCGAAACGACTACTCCTCAACCGGCGCCGGCACCTGTACCACAGCCAAAACCTCAACCAACTCCTAAACCTAATCCAAGCACGGAGGGCAAGATAAAGATCATGCTTGATCCAGGACATGGAGCTGGAAGCAAACACAATAGAGGATTTATAGGCGGCAACGAAGGAGACAGCAACTGGGCTTATCATTTAATCCTTAAAGAAGAGCTTGAAAGAAGAGGATTTATTGTAGGGACAACTCGTCCTAGAAAAACAGATGATCCTTCTTTGGCAGCAAGAGGACAAGCAGGACGGGGATATGACTTGCTTCTATCTCTTCATACAAATGCGACTGGAACTAAAAACCTGGCATCAGGTGCGGAGATCTATGATGATGTAAATCCTAGCTATTCAAACAAGACTCTTGCTTTGAAATTAGGAAATGCAATAGCACGTTCTCAAGGAATACGAATGAGAGGTGTTTTCTACAGAAAGTTAGACAACTCTACAAACTGGTATGGAGTGTTAAGAAACAATGAAGCGAAGAACGGATTCTTAGTGGAACACTGTTTCCATGATAACCCGACAGAGATTCGCAATTACGTCAGAAATTACCGTAAAGTAGCTGTTGCGTCAGCAAATGCTCTCGCAGAGTACTACGGTATGAAATAAAAAAAGAGAAGAAGGAAGAGTTCAAAAGAATTCTTCCTTTTTTTGTTTAAAAGCATGTTACACGGGTATATTTTATAATTGAGTTTAGATGTATTATTACTAGTCAAAATAGATAGCGTTATGATATAATTAGAGAATATGATTTAGTAAAGATTATTGGAGGAATAAAATGAGCGTAGTATTAGAATCAAAAGAAAATAATAGAGCAGTATTTACAGTAGAGGTATCTCAAGAAGATTTCCAAGGGGCTATTAAAAAAGCTTATGCAAAAAATAAGAGCAGATTTAATATTCCAGGCTTCCGTAAGGGAAAAGTACCTATGAAAGTGATTGAGATGAATTATGGCAAGGAAATCTTCTATGAGGACGCAATCAACATTCTTTTACCAGACGCTTATGAAAGTGGAGTAGAAGAATTAGAATTAAACCCTGTTGCAACACCTGAAGTCGATGTGGAAAAAATCGATGAAGAAAACCCAGTGGTTTTCAAATTTGAAGTAGATGTTCGTCCTGAGCCTGTACTAGGAGACTATTCGAATTTAGAAGCAGAAATCGAAGATTACTCTGTAAACGATGCAGATGTAGATGCTGTTGTTGAGAGCGCATTAGAGACAAATGCCCGCATTGAAAAAGTGGAACGTGAAGCAAAAGACGGCGACACTGTTAATATCGACTTTGAAGGTTCGGTAGATGGAGAGGTTTTCGAAGGCGGAACTGCAGAAAACTATGATCTTACTTTAGGATCAAATTCTTTTATTCCAGGTTTTGAAGAACAGTTAATCGGCAAAAAACCAGGTGAAGAAGTTGAAGTGAATGTTACATTCCCTGAGGATTATCATGAAGAATCTTTAGCAAATAAAGATACTCTATTTAAAGTAAAAGTAAATTCAATCAGTGAAAAAATCAAACCGGAATTAGATGATGAATTTGTAAAGGATATTTCCGAGTTTGACACATTAGAAGAATATAAAGCAGATATCAGAAAAAATCTTGAAAAAGAGAATGAAGCTTCTTTAGAAAGTGCAAAACAAAACAAAGCTATTGAAGCATTGGTAAATGTTACTGAAATGGATATTCCAGAGTCTATGATCAACAATCAATTAGATCAAGATTACGATAACTTTACAAAACGTATTCAAAGCATGGGCCTAGGAATTGACCAATATTATACAATTACAAACTCAAGCGAAGAACAAGTTCGCGAGGAACTACGAGTAAATGCAGAAAATCAAGTGAAAGCAGATCTTGCATTAGATGCTTTGGTTGCAAAGGAAAATCCTGAAGTTTCAGATGAAGATATCGATGCAGAACTTGATAAACTAGCAGAACAATATAGTCCAGACGACAAAGAAAAGTTTATTGAAAACATGAAGAAGGGTGGAAGCCTTGATTTTATTAAAGACAGCGTAGTAAGACAAAAAGCTGTTAAGAACTTGATCGACAGTGTAAATTTCAAGGTGAAAAGTAAATAATCCTAATTCTTCAGTCATTTAAGGAGGAAATTATGGCATTAATACCAATGGTAGTAGAGCAGACAAATCGTGGTGAAAGATCCTACGATATTTACTCTAGATTATTAAAAGATCGAATTATTTTTCTAAGCGGCGAAGTTCACAATGATATGGCAGACTTGATTGTAGCTCAATTATTGTTTTTAGAATCAGAAGATCCAAAGAAAGATATTCAAATATATATTAATTCTCCAGGAGGATCTGTTTCCGCAGGGCTTGCGATTTATGACACTATGAAATATGTGAAACCGGATGTAAGCACAATCTGTATCGGAATGGCGGCAAGTATGGGAGCTGTGCTTCTAGCGGCTGGAACAAAGGGGAAAAGATACGCACTTCCAAATGCAGATGTTATGATTCATCAGCCTTTAGGCGGAAGTCAAGGTCAGGCAGAAGATATTCGTATTCAAGCGGAAAAAATTCTTAAAGTTCGAGATCAATTAAATAAAATTTTAGCAGATCAGACAGGACAGCCATTAGATCGTATTGCAAAAGATACGGATAGAGATTTTTATATGTCTGCAGAAGAAGCGAAAGAATACGGTTTGATCGATGAAGTCATCGCTCACGCTAAGTAAGGAGACCGAATGCCGAATAATATAGAAGAGAAAGTAAGCTGTTCCTTTTGCGGGAAATCCTCGGACGAAGTCCGCAAATTGATAGCGGGTCCAGGTGTCTATATTTGTGACGAATGTGTTGAACTTTGTATGGATATCATCGATGAGGAAGTGCTTTCAAAGGAGCCTCAACAGGGTTATTCCATGGGTGAGACACCTACACCGAAACAAATAAAAGAGATACTGGATCAATATGTTATACAACAAGAACAGGGCAAAAAGGCTTTATCTGTTGCTGTTCATAATCATTATAAACGGATACAAAATACCAGTTCAGATAGCGACATTGAACTTCAGAAATCGAATATTCTTTTGGTTGGTCCAACAGGTTCGGGTAAAACTCTCCTTGCTCAGACCTTAGCAAGAATATTGGATGTACCTTTTGCCATAGCTGATGCGACTACATTAACAGAAGCGGGCTATGTGGGGGAAGATGTTGAAAATGTCATTTTGAAATTAGTTCAAGCCGCTGATTACGATATAGAAAAAGCAGAAAGGGGTATTATCTATATCGATGAAATAGATAAAATCACTAGAAAATCTGCGAACCCTTCCATTACCAGAGATGTGTCAGGGGAAGGTGTTCAGCAGGCGCTTTTGAAAATAGTTGAAGGAATGATAGCGAATGTTCCGCCTCAAGGCGGGAGAAAGCA
>JAAZME010000228.1 GCA_012798975.1 Gallicola sp. | reverse complement strand
AATGTGGCTGATCATTATCTGTATCGTCGGAACGCTTTTAGGAGTCAGCGGAGTAGACCGCCTAGTCGATTACGTAACACCATTGTTTCTAGTGATCTACCCGATGTGTATCGTAATGACTTTCTTAGGACTGATAAACCATATCCTTCCAAATGACGGAGCGTATAAAGGAGGCGTTTTAATGGCTTTCCTCTTCAGCCTTGGAGATGCTATCTTAAGCACAGGAATTCAATCTCCTTTCCTTGCAAAAATCAACTCTTTGCTTCCGCTGTCAAGTATCGGTTTCGGCTGGCTTGTTCCTACAATCATCGGAATGATCGCAGGACTGATTATTTTTAGAGGTACAGGAAAAGTTGAAGAAGATGTTCTATCTACAGAACATGTGGGGTTTGATACGGAATAGAATTTATAAAATTTTAAGAAATAAAAGTGGCTGGATTCAAGTTAAAGCGTGAATCCAGCCACTTTTATTTTACAACTCCTAAACATTTTCTCTTTCTAAAGGCATGGACATGCACCTTGGACCGCCTCTGCCACGGGACAATTCCGAACTGGGCATTTCCAAAAGTGTATAGCCTTCTTCTTTGAGCATTTCATTTGTCGCTTCGTTACGATCGTAAACGACTAAAGTTTTCGGTGCTATGGCTAAGGTGTTTGAACCGTCATTCCACTGCTCTCTTTGACTTGTAATATAGTCTCCTCCGGCGCAAGGGAAAAGTTTTACGTTGCCAAGCTCTAAATGGCAGGACAATATATCCGAAAGCTTCCCTGTTTCTTCCCAGATCTTAAGTTCCCTTGAAGAAACGGAACTTTTTGTTAATACAAATACTCTTAAACTGCTCATAATTCCCGGATGATATAGAAAGGCATTTTTATCGATCTGTGTAAAAACAGTATCCAAATGCATAAACGCCCTTAGGCTTGGTATATTAAAAGCAATGATCTTTTCAACTTTCGTGTCAAAATCATAAAACAATCTCATCCCAATATCTTGTATAGCCTCGGGGGTAGTCCTTTGCGAAATTCCAATCCCGATGATTTTTTCGGAGAAATTAAAGATATCTCCCCCTTCTATCGAGAACAAATCATCCCTGCCGTAATAGAGCTTGGTATCTTTAAAATCTTCATGATGCTTTATAATATAATCTCCATAGATTGTTTCACGGCTTCTTGTTGCAGAATGCATCTTGTTTATAGAAACTCCTTTGCCGATAACAGAGAAAGGATCTCTTGTAAAATAAAGATTCGGCATGGGGTTGATAATCATCTGGGTATCTCTGTTTACAACATCAACAAGACAGCTTGTTTTGCAAATCTCCAGCTCTTTGCTGCTGATGCCTTCCATTGTTTTTAGCACCAGCTCTTTCGGGTCTTTGAACGCATTAAAATACTCTAATACCAATTCCCGATAATGCGGCGCTGTAATCGAACTTTCTTTAAGGTACTGGTCTAAAAACAAATCCTTCAGTCCTGGATTTTGTTCTAATGTTTCAGCCATTAACTCTTCCAGACAAAAAGTCTCCACAGAATGGTCCTCTAAAATCCCTCTGAATATTTCATGCTCTTCCTGAGCTTTCTTTAAATAAGGTATATCATCAAACAGAAGTTCTTCCAATGTCGATGGTGTTAAATTCAGCAATTCTTTTCCAGGAGGATGAACTAATACTCTTTTTAATTTTCCGATTTCATTTTCAACCTTTAACATAAAAAAATCTCTCCTTTACATCCCATTATTACATCTAATGATACTATACCCCGAAATTAATATAAAATAAAAGACCTGCAAATGCAGGCCCTTTTTAAATAAAGAGTGTGAGAGTGAAGTTAGGGTAAAAAGCGAAATGCATCGCTTTTCTTTTCTATGAAAATAACCCTGCAAGTTTTAAGTCTTGTTTCGCGAAGCAGCTTTTTATAAAAATAAGAGAGAACGATCTTCCTATGTCCATTTTTCTATTTGCAGAAAGACTGAGGATATTTATATTACCACAGAAAGCAGACCCCGCTTTCACCTCTACAAAAGAAAGCTCCACATTTCTACCTTAACTCCCCTCTCCCCTCTATCACACTACATACTTTCTTTTCGATCTCTTTTTAATCTGCTTCTCCACTCAAAAAGTCTAAAGCAAACTGAACATGATAAGCTGCTCCGTATTTTAATGCATCTTCATCAACTTTGAAACGCTCATGATGAGGGAAATATACAGACTCTTTTTCTTCATTATAGATTCCCTAGAAGGCATAACATCCTGGGCTTTTCTGTAGATAGAAAGGCATATCTTCCGAACCCATATTTCTATCAAATTCTACTCGTTTTCCTTCTCCAAAGACTTTATCTCCTGACTTCTGAGCCATTAGAGCAAGTTTTTCATCGTTAAAAAGACTTAATACACTTTCTTCGATCTTTACATCTACTTGAACTTCGTACATCTCAGCGATGGCTTTTGCATGTCTTCGTATCCCCGCATGAATGGCTTCCCTTGCCTCCTGATCGAAGTATCTCATGGAAATATCCAGCTCCGTATATTTTGATACAACATTTGCCTTTGTTCCTCCATGGAAGCGTCCCACGTTTAAAACACAGGCTTGCTGAGGATCTACGTTTTTTGCGATAATACTTTGAATATCTGTTACAAACATTGTTGCAGGATGAATGGTATCTTTCGCTAAATGAGGTGCAGAACCATGTCCTGATACTCCTTCAAACTTCACATAGATAGTATCGCAGCCTGCCATTCGATAGCCGGGCGTCATATCGAAAGTGCCGATAGGAAGCTTTTTATCTTTGAAAAATGTAAATACATGCACCCCAAAAGCCGCATCCACTCCCTCCATACCTCCAGCTTCTACAATTAGTTTTGCACCTGTAAAGGTTTCTTCTCCTTCTTGGAAAAAGAATCTAACTTTCCCCGGCAATTCATCCTTCATCTCAGAAAGGATACGAGCAGCCCCTAAAAGCATTGCTGTGTGTGCATCATGCCCGCAGGCATGTGCTGACCCTTCTATTTCCGATTTGAAATCAACATCTGCCTGTTCTAATACAGGAAGTGCATCTGTATCTGCTCTTAATGCAACTACTTTTCCTTTGCCTTCATTTAAAACAGCAATTAAGGAAGTATTGCCTGCTTTCTTGTATGGGATACCAAGTTTGTTCAGTTCTTTCATTATTTTTTCCTGAGTCTTAAACTCTTGACCGCTTAATTCCGGATTTCGGTGCAATTCTCTTCTAAAATCGATGATATAGGATTCGATATTCTTTGCTTTTTCCAGTACTTTTGACATAGACTTCTCCTTTTTAATTTTACTATAATAATTTTTTCTAAGATTGATCTTTATCTGTTTTTACCCATAATAAAAAAAAGAGCAATCTCTAAATATCAGATTACTCCATAAAATATCCTGTATAAACTAAATAAAGATTCTGCTAAAACAAAACAATACGGCAACAAGCGGAGAATACTTTTTTCCTCGGCAACAGTCCTTTTATTAACATATTGCTTCGCAAGAAAGGATGGTTTTAATTCTTCCGCTTTTGCTTCTGTATTCTAGAGGATAGAATAAGAAGTGAAATTTCTCTAATTCTTCCCAAAGATCTATTCCTCTGTTCTTCCCTTTAATAAACCCATGATAATTAGAATTAAAGCTGTTCCCAGGAGAAGAATCAATAATATCATCGGTATCCTAAAAAAGTACTTATGAATCGATACAATCAGAAGTTCTAATATAATACCTCCTGCGAGATAATCATTCATAATAAATTTTTTGTTTCGTTTTCTCAAACTATAATCACCTCTTCTTCAGAAATTCTTAATAGCCTTATCTACTATAACTTAAACAAAAACCTTTTGCATCTACAAAAGGTTAAATCCAAGTAAAGCTGGCATAATAAAAAAATTTCCATATCGAAAAGCGGTCTATCTATAAATTTCTCTCCAGCACTGCTTTCTAAAATAATAGTTGTAATTTAAGGTTGATACGTATCTTTTAATTTTTGAAAGTTCTCAACTTAGCATAAAAAAAGGAAAGTGCAGTGTTTGCACTTTCCTTTTTTTATAGGCTTCCTAATATTCTTCTCTTACTTCTAATGCAGCTTGTACCAAGTTTTCAAGGCTCGGGATTGTTTCTTCGACTCCTCTTGTTTTCAAACCGCAATCTGGATTTATCCATACTTTTTCTTTTGGAATTCTTTGAACCGTTTTTTCAATAACTGCCTTAATCTCCTTTATAGTTGGTATTCTAGGCGAATGGATATCGTAAACCCCAGGGCCAACCTCTGTTTTAAAGTTGATTTCTTTTAACGCGTCTAATATTTCTAAATTAGAACGTGAAGCTTCAAAGGTAATTACATCCGCATCCATATTATCGATTGCTTCGATAATATCTGTAAACTCGCTATAGCACATATGGGTATGGATTTGAGTTTCTTCTTGTACTCCGCTATGAACAAGTCTAAATGCTTTAATCGCCCAGTCAAGATATTCTTTATACCATTCAGATTTTCTCAAAGGGAGTTTTTCTCGAAGAGCTGCTTCATCTACTTGAATAATAGAAAGTCCCGCTTTTTCCAGATCCAGTACTTCATCGCGAATCGCCAAGGCGATTTGGTTAACAGATTCCTCTAAAGAAATATCTTCTCTTGGGAAAGACCAGTTTAAGATCGTTACAGGTCCTGTCAGCATTCCCTTTAAAGGTTTTTTTGTTAAGGACTGGGCATAAGCCGACCATTCTACCGTTATAGGTTTTTCTCTAGAAATATCCCCCCACACAATCGGCGGTTTTACACATCTAGTTCCATAAGACTGAACCCATGCTTTTTCTGTAAATACGTATCCTTTTAAAGACTCTCCAAAATATTCCACCATATCGTTTCGCTCGAATTCTCCATGAACCAAAACATCTAAACCAATGTCTTCTTGGATTTTGATCCATTCGGAAATTTTTCTCTGATTAAAAGAAATGTATTCCTCTTTAGAAATAGTTCCCGAACGATAGTCTTTCCGATTCTTCTTTACATCTTTTGTTTGAGGGAAAGATCCTATCGTTGTTGTAGGAAATAAAGGAAAATCAAATTTGTCTTTTTGAATTTTTTCCCGTTCATAGAAATGAGGTTTCCTTATGAAATCCTCTTCTGATATTTCCCGCACTCTTTTTTGAACCGATTCATCTTTGCAGTCTCTATCTTCTTTAAATAACGCTTCATTGTTCTTGTAGTATTTAGATTCTGCTGCTTCTTTCAAGGATGAAATTTCTGCTAATTCCTCAAGTTCTTGAAGCTTTTCAACAGCGAAAGAAAAATGTTTTTTAATCTCATCCGATAGTTTACCTTCTCCTTTTATTGTAAAGGGTACATGAAGAAGGGAACAAGAAGTGTTCAACACTATACTGTCTGCGTAGTTCGAAGATTCTTTAATGATCTTAATGGATTTTTCATATGAATTCTTCCAAATATTTTTTCCATTTACTATGCCTGCAAAAAGAATTTTTTCTTTTGGAAAACCATAGTCTTTTAATAATTCTAAATTCTTTATTCCTTCCGTAAAATCAAGACCTGCACCATCGAAAGGCAATTCTATAACTTCTTTATAGCAGTCTCTTATATCTCCAAAATACGTTTGCAAAAGAATTTTCAAACGTCCTTTTTCAGCTAACAGCAATTCATAAATTCTTTTAAACAAATCTTTATCTTCTTGACTCAAATCCAAAACCAAGGAAGGTTCCTCCAGCTGCAGCCACTGAATCCCGATCTTCTCAGATTTTTTCAAAAGATCAATATAGGCTTTTATAAAATCAGATATAATTTTATCGGAATCCGACTCTTCCTCTATTTTGGAAAGTTTGAATAAAGTAAAAGGACCTGTTAGAACGGCTTTTGTTTCAATCCCTAAGTTCTTTGCTTCTAAATATTCCTCAAATATTTTTTCTCCTGTAAGCTTAATCTCTGTATCCTTTTCAATTTCCGGAACTATATAGTGATAATTTGTGTTAAACCACTTTCTCATGCTGAGAGCTTTAACATCCCCAGCTTCTCCTTGATATCCTCTTGCCATGGCAAAATATGTATCCAGCGATGATAATCCCAACTCTTTAAACCTTTTCGGGATGATATTAAATAGTAAACTTGTATCTAAAATAGTGTCATAGTAAGAAAAATCATTTGAAGAAATAAAGCCGATTCCTGCTTCTTTTTGAAGGAACCAGTGTTTCTTTCTCAGTTCTCCTGTTACCTTTTCAAGCTCCTCTTCTTTAATCTCTTTTTTGAAATACTTTTCCAATGCGAATTTTAGTTCTCTGTTTTCTCCTATACGCGGAAAACCGATTATTGATGTTTTCATATTCAAATCTCCTTTCTGTAGAATCTATAATTCATCTTCAAATAATAAATTCATTATAGTATCTATTAGGATCTTTGAATAATACATAATAATCAGCCTTTATCATAGTTTTTACCTATGTCTGCACTTAAAACTCGCTAGTATGTAATTTTAAAGCCTCCATATAAGCTTTTCCATAACGGCTTAAAACCATATTCTTTTTAGTAATCGCTCCTATTCTCATATATTCATCTACATTTAGAGGACGGGCAATAATATGAGCCCCGTTTAATTCCTTGCTGATAATTCCGGAGCTGACAGTATATCCATTTAGTCCAACTACAAGATTAAATAAGGTCGCTCGGTCTCTTACTTTAATATTTTTATTTCGATCTAATGTACTTAAGATTTCTTCTGAAAAATAAAAAGAATTATACTCCCCCTGCTCAAATGACAGATATGGATAGTCCTCTAAATCCTTTAAACTAAGAGTTTCCCTTTCTGCTAAAGGATGATTGTAATTAATAAAAACATGGGGCTTCGCAATGAGGAGTTCTTCAAACACAAGATCATTTTTCTTCAATAATTTCATAATGATTTCTTCGTTTTTTGAAGAAGTATATAGAATTCCTATTTCACTAATAAGCCTATGTACATCTTCTATAATCTCATAGGTTTGAGTTTCTCTTAATGTATAATCGTATTTGTTTCCGCCAAACTCCCGTATTACATCTACAAAAGCGTTTACTGCAAAAGAATAATGCTGGCAGGATACAGAAAATCTTGTACTGTGATCCGTTCGGTTTAAATATTTCTCCTCCAAAAGATTCGCCTGTTCTATCACCTGCCGTGCATAGGCTAAAAACTCGTCCCCATCATTTGTTATAGTAATTCCTCTATTTGTCCGGTTAAATATTTTAATTCCCATTTCTTTTTCCAACTCTTTAATCGCATTTGTAAGGCTGGGCTGAGAAATAAAAAGTTCTTTAGCCGCCTCGCTGATCGTTCCCTTTTCCGCCACTGTAATAATATATTTCAACTGCTGAAGTGTCATAAATCGATTCCCTTCTATGTTATTCATTCATATTTCTTTCTCATCATATCACCTGAATGCATCTTCTTCAAAAAAGATAATATCTGTATTATATGTAATGAGGATAAAGTTTCCAATATCTTTATCAAAAGAATCGTATAAATCACCTCAAGGACATAATACTTTTAGAATTCAAAAAAACAGAGCAGAAGGATTAGCCTGCTCTGTCTTAAGTCTTATTATTTTAGATATCCTTAAATTTCCGATTGTATTTTTTATTATTTAGTTTTTCCTTTTTCCATAAAGATTCCTATGGCCATCGTACCAAATACTGCTACCAATGTAGTTAGGAATGATGGTGTAATTCCTCTTTGAGATAGTATTGTTAACCCGATCGATATCGCTAAAGCGATCGGCGCCAATTTTAATTTAGCAATTGCAAATTGTACAAATAGTGCTCCGAAAAGTGCCGGTAATAAAAAGTTTAATGCAGCAAGAACATTTTCTGGAAGAAGCGACAAAATCGCATTCCCTGCAAAGACTCCTGCAGCTAGTATAACGATATTTACTACTACTGAAACAGCCATACCGATCGTAGCAATAATCGTACCTTCATGAGAACCCGGTGTAAATCCTGCGGCATTTTGCGCTGCTGTAGCAGAAGGAACTCTTGCCTGGCACTCCTAATATCGGGAAATAAGAAATCGGTTCTATTATCCATATAACTCCTACTGCTCCTGTAATATTAATAAATGCTTGACCAACCGCTCCCCATGGCGGGATAATTCCATAAAATGCCGCTAAGACTAAAGCCGGCCCAAAGGCAACCAGCACTCCCAATAAACTAGTTAATTTACCTATTTTAATAATCTCAGGTATATAAACCCCTTCAAAATAATTATTTTTATCCATTCCATTTCTTCCTTAGCTTGCTATGACTGCAATGATCATACCGCCAAACAGCGCTATAGCAAGAGTCCATTCTTTTAGCCATCTAGGTGCTTTTCCGCTTTTTTCAAACATCGATAATATGAGCATTATTGTAGCACCTGCAATCGCTGCAACTGTATTTGCATTCATCGATAATAGATGAGGCGCTACTAAAGCTCCGAAAGCTCCAAGCAAAGCTGATGTTGATATAATACCAACTATAGCTGCATTTCCTTTTGTAAATTTATCCTGGATCTTGCCCATCTTGTCTGTCGTTAAACCAGACATCAGTATCCATCCGATGGATCCTAAGATCATAGTCCAAACAGCCGATCCAAGAGCCGCTTCTGTCATAGGGTCAACGCCCAGCTGAACACCTGTTGCACCGGTACCAAAACCTGCTGCCATCATTTCAAACATCAATGATCCTATAAAAGAAAGTCTCATCCATGCCATAGGCCCTCCGATGGTTACCATTAGAGCCAACACCCCTGATAAAATTACGATAGACGGTCCAATTGATGTAATAAATGCTGATCTTCTTGCACTTTTTATTTGCTCCTCTGTAATCCCCAACTCTTTGCCTGCAGTGATTGATTTTTTATAAAATATAAATGCTTGTACTAAAGCCAGCGCAATTGCTATCCCAGCTGCCAGTCACATCGGAAAGCTGTTCGCTATCCCCATTATTCTGTCATGTTCTGCTCCCATAATATCCTTCTTGGATTTTAAAATCGGAAATTTGCTGAAGTGGATTTGCTTCCTCCATATTTTCATAAAACATATATTCATTCGCAACCTATTCTTCAAATAGTTTTCTGCTGATTTGAATCTATCTTCTGCATCTTCTTTCAGCAATTCAACTATGATTGTCTTTTTCCCGCCCCTCCGAAAGCGGTTTCATCATAGTCCCATATCTCACTAACGTCCTGAATTACAAGGATATAATTAAATTGATAAACTTAATTTTTATTTTAAGTTAACGTTTTCACAATCCAAAAGACAACTACTTCTAGAATATATTAGTATTATAGATAAATCTAAAGTCTTTGTCAATTTACTAAGAAAAATTAATTGATCAAACAAAAACCATTTTAAACATCTATCACAAAGCGTCTTTCTTTCCTTTACCGAAATATTATACAGTCTAATCTTGGCAATCCTTGGCTTAAAATTATAGGGATTGCCTTCCTTCATTTATAAAAATATTTTGAAAGATCTTATCAGCATTCCCTTTTTATTTTATACTGTCCCTTTTCTAATGAGAGTACCGCAAGCTCTAAATCTTCTTCTTTTACAAAGATATAATCTGTATTGTAAGTTGAAACTACAAAAATCCCAATATTCTCATCGTATAATATTTTGGAAATCCGATATAATATTCCCTTCAGACTAAAATCCAGAACACCTTCTATCTTGAGTCCCCTCCATCCCTTTTCTTTTTGGATAACATTCTTTGGAATATCTTTGATTCTGCATAACAAAGATTTTTCATACGTTGTTTGTGCTGTAAATATATACTCTCTTTCAAAATCTACTTGAGAATAATCCTCTACTTGGCACACTGAAAATTCATTCTTCAAAACAAGTAGTTCCATATCATTTCTCCTTTTTATTCTATTATATCTCTATTTGTTCCATTTATCCGACTCCGTCATTGATAATCGATTTCATTGACTCTTCCTCTTTATAATGATAGGATGATCCTAGGATTATCTAGCAAAAACAGGAGGTTTTCTAATGTTTAAAACGAATAAAATATCAGTTATTGGTGCGGGATTTGTAGGATCTGCTGTCACATTCAGCTTAACAGAAAGCGGTATGGCTTCGGATATTGTACTTGTAGATATCAACGAAGATAAAGCAAAAGGGGAATCGATGGATATATCTCATGGAGCTGCTTTTGTTCGAAGTGTAGATCTTAGAGCCGGCAGCTATCCAGATACTAAAGATTCTGATTTAGTTATTATTACTGCAGGTGCCGGTCAAAAAGAAGGAGAAACACGCTTAGATTTAATTGAGAAAAATGTGAAAATTTTCAAAGAAATGATTCCGGAAATTGTGAAATACTCTCCAGATGCGATTCTTCTCGTAGTTTCAAATCCAGTTGATGTACTCTCGTATGTCACTTGGAAATTATCCGGACTCTCCTCCAACCATGTTTTAGGAAGCGGAACTGTTCTTGACTCCTCCCGCCTTCGCCATGTTCTTTCTGAACGTTTCGATATCGATGCCAGAAATGTTCATGCCCATATCATGGGAGAACATGGGGATAGCGAATTTCCTATGTGGTCTGCAGCTTCTGTTGGAAGTATGCGTTTAGATTATTTTGCAAAAGAACATGGATGTGCTTTAGAAGAAATAAAAAAAGAAATTACCAAAGAAGTAAAAAACAGTGCCTACCAAATCATTGAAAAGAAAGGCTACACAAACTACGCCGTCTCTTTAGCTGTACGAAGAATTGCCGAAGCCATCTTAAGGGATGAACACTCTATTCTTTCTGTATCTTCCTATGATGAAAATGAAGGAATCTATTATTCTGCCCCTACTGTAGTTGGTCGAGAGGGAAAACACTACACTGTGGTTCCGGAAATGAATGAAGAAGAAAAAAGAAAACTTGAAAAAACTATACAGGTTATAAAAGAAGCTGTAGAAAAAACAGGATTATAAAAGAAAGAGTGAAGCATGGAGTTAAGAAAGAAAAACGGAGGTACGCCCTTTTTCTTTTGTGTGAAAGATAAATTACGAATGCTTTATACCCTCTTTAGAAAAGTTATGCATTTCACTTTCTAGATAAAGATTAAGATGTTAATCATTATATACATCAGCATTTCTATTTAAAGAAACGCTGATGTATTTTTT
>JAAZME010000116.1 GCA_012798975.1 Gallicola sp. | reverse complement strand
GCAAATATTGCATGGTTCTCTAAAAATATTTTCGCCAGTCTCTGAACCAGATATAGGCCTAAACTCACCGCTGCGAAATTAATTTTCGAAATTCTAATCTCAAAAAAAGAAATCAAAAACAAAAACCAGAAAAACATCTCTACAAAATCATATACCAGAAAATAAATCAGCTCCTTCATCTTAATCCACCTTGCTAAGAGCATAGGCTTTATTAAAATCACGATAGCCTCGTATACTAAAATCAAATAGCATGCCATTCGTTAATGCTATCGTCTTCGTTCTTGCATCGGTTTCTCGAACATAAATAGAGTTGATCAGCACAGAGCGGCTTATTTGTATAAACAAAGTCCCCCATTCCTCTTTCAGCTTTTTTATAGAGGTGTTTACTTCATATGTATCCTCTTCTACATAAATAATCGTCTTCTTGTATTTTCTTTCTGCTGCGTAAATCTCATTTAGTCTTATATAAAGGGTTTTATAATGATCTATAATTTTTACAACAGGAATCTTTTCGAATGTTTCTTTTGCCTCTCGGACTAATCGAATCAGCCGTTCTTGTTGCACTGGTTTTATCAAGTATCCTAAAAAGGTTTTGCTTCATACCCTTGAAGGGCGAACTCATCATGAGATGTTATAAAGATAATCCCAGCTTTTCTATCCGTATCCCGAATACGGATCCCGTAGTCTAAGCCGTTGTCTTTTCCCACCTCAATATCAAGGAGATAAAGATCATAAGACTGTTCATCTCGTTTGCGATCTAATTCCTTTATAGAAGCTGATGAATCGATGGAAAGATCCGGGAATTGCTCTTTTAAAATGGAAATCGTATATTCCCTTTCTTTCTTCTCATCATCTAAAATCATCACTCTCATCATCCCTTCATCTCCTTTATATAAAAATATATTATAATCTATTATATCATTTCATAATCAGAACCTCTATCCTTTATTTTGAAAACAAAAAACACAAACCTTTCACTCTCGTTCGCTGGTTTGTATTTTTTAGATAATTTTAAAAGATTATTCCAAATTAATAAAGTGAAATTTTCCAAGTCCACTGAAAATCTATCACTTTTTCAAATCTTGGATTTCAAAACCGTTTCAATTACGGGATTTTGAATATCCTTTTAATTGAAAAACCGACTATTTAGTGGTCTCAATCTTTCTCCTAGCTTTTACCTCTTAGGCTGTAATAACCTTTTTCTTTATCGCTTCGCTTTGTATCCCACTCGTCCCTTTATCATTTTTTTATACTTATTACCGCCGCATAAAACTCCTCTGGTATAAAAGCTAGCAATAAAAACAAGAAATAATCGATCCTAGTCGAAAAATAAGGAGGTTCATAAAATTGAAAAAGTATGAATAAAATAACTATTGTTAGAATTGCTGCAATACCTTTTTTTACCCAAGACTTAAAAAAGCCAAAACGTTTTGGTTCTTCTAAAATATAAAGATATAGAAGTATATTAACTATTGCCCCTGCTACGACTATAAATTTGTTGGTATTCGTATAAAAGCTTATCCCACTTAAAAGAACAAAAATAATGAGTAATATGAACCGTATTCCTTTAGATTTAGATTTCAATATATCCATTTACACCCCATCCATCTCGTCTATCTAGCGCTTTTGCCAGACCTGTTCCTGGATCCAAAATATTATATAGTGCACTCCCTAATAGCGATGGCACCACTCCTGCATACTTAGACATTCCCCATGCGATAAGCTTGTTCTTAATTTTAGCAACGGCTCTTCTTTTTATATAATTTCTTGCTGCTGTTGTCCCCATTTTTTTATCATTGCACGCATAGCCGCTACTCCTGTTCCACCTGTCGCTCCAGCTGCAATTAAAAATATAATCGCATTAAATACCGCGGCTGCTGTCTTAACTTTGATTCTAATAGTTGGTTTTTTATTAGAAGTTCTTGAAGGATTAGAATAAAGGTTTAGATACTCTCCATCCCTATCGATAGATATATCATCTCTTAGCAAAATCTTTACCGCTTCAATATTTTTTGCAGTATTCTCAATCCCATGTGTTGCTTGAATTGCACTTTCAATATTTTTATTCAATACCTCTTTTCCTTCTAATGTTAACTCTTCTTCTCTATAATTCTTCGATTCAATTTCTGACAAAATCTCTGGTATTTCCTCAAATTTATCATTCTCAGGTAACTCCGATTCTATTTTAATTTCTTTTATACTATTATACGTGGATGTCTTTTTCCCCTCTATGGCATAAGTGCTGCAATAGATGTAATTGTAAAAGTTGATGCTAAAACTACGGTTGTTATTT
>JAAZME010000035.1 GCA_012798975.1 Gallicola sp. | reverse complement strand
GAAATGCAAACCGCTCCGAATTTCAATACATCAGAAGGCATAAAGCGCATTCCGCCTATTTCAAGCCATCTTCTCGCATTATTTACAGTAGAACCCAAGGGGCTGTGAACCAAAAGAGCCAGAAATAGTGAAATAACGAATATCGGAATAGCATAATTTTTGAATATCTTATAGGGAAACTTCATGCAAAAAAGCATCACTACTATACCTGCAAGACCAAATAGCAGCTGCCGCTGAAAAATAAAGAATGGAGAATTATTTTCAGCTGCAGAAGCCGGCCAAGAGGAACTATAGACCATTACAAGACCTATAAGAAACAGCAGCAGTGTGACAATTAACAGAGATTGATCATATTTGCTCTTCATATTGCCACCTATAATTCTCTAACTTTTTTTTTGAAATCTCTGCCTCTGATTTCAAAATTATCATACATTCCCCAAGCAGCAGAGGCTGGAGATAGCAAAACGATATCGCCTTCATCAGATAAACAATGGGCTCGATTAACGGCTTCATACATACTTTCTACTAATTCTGCTTTGATACCATAATCCGCTGCATATTCAGCAAATAATTCACGAGTAGCTCCGAATAAAACTAAATGTTTCACTCGGTTTTTCATAACTTCAAAGAGAGGTGTCAAATCTGCTTTTTTATCATAGCCTCCCGCCAAAAGGATAATAGGACGATGAAAGGCTTCTATAGCTTTGATGCTGGCATCCACATTCGTACCTTTCGAATCGTTGTAATATTCCACCCCTTTTATCTCTCGAACAAACTCAAGACGATGTTCTACGGCTTGAAATGTCCGAATAGTTTGTCCTGCTTTTTCCATATCTAAATTCATAGCTAACGATAATCCTAATGCAATTAATACATTTTCAACGTTATGGCTTCCTTTTATAGGAATATCCTCTACCTTTAAAAGAAAATCTTTTTTTCCATCCAACTTTGAGTAGATTTTTCCTTCCTCTACAAAAACATCTCCTGATTGCTCGTTGGCGTTTGTTTTAATGATTCTAGAAGGTATCTCTTGAAGCATTTCATTCAACTCAGGATTATCTATATTAATGACTATAAAATCACTGCTATTTTGATTTTTAAATATATTCTTCTTTGCTTTTATATATTCCTCATAATTTCCATGCCAGTCTAAATGATCCGGCGAAATATTGATGATAGCTGAATACTGTGGATGAAATTTGTAAGTATTTGCTAGTTGGAAGCTGCTGCACTCTATAACAAAA
Source organism: Gallicola sp. (assembly GCA_012798975.1). Lineage (GTDB taxonomy): Bacteria > Bacillota > Clostridia > Tissierellales > Peptoniphilaceae > JBQKLI01. The sequence goes on along the minus strand of JAAZME010000035.1, from coordinate 4,728 downwards.
ACCTCATTTTTCTCTCCATTATAGATTTCCCATAGCATGCCGAGCCCAATGTTTCCAATAGCTTTTGCCTTTAATCCGCATCCAATTAATATTTCCTTCATCAACGTAGTAGTTGTTGTCTTTCCATTTGTCCCTGTCACAGCAACGATCTTTCTATCATGAAAAAGCCTCGTAACAAGCTCCAAATCGCTTACAACTTCTAACCCTTTTTCCAAAGCTTTTTTTACAATCGGATTATGTACTGGTATCCCTGGACTTTTCAAAAGCACCTCTGCTTTTTCAAGACCTTCGTCGATATCCTTAATCCATGTATAGTTATAGCCCTCTAATTCTTTAAATACGTCTTTTAAATCTTCTTCATTTTTTTCATCATAAATATATACTTCATTTTTTAATGAGCATAGAGTTTTCACAGATGATATTCCGGAAATTCCCAGCCCATAGACTAAATATTTTTCCATTTAACTATCCCTTTTTATAAAATTTCAGACCTGCTTATAAATTATATCGAAACGGAGATTAGACTACAAGATAACAGGAAAAGGCAAAAGAAATTCTTTTGCCTTCACAATCGTCAGCTTCATTCAGCCGAAGTTGTATTTTCATTCCTGCCTCCTCCTGTTTCGGCATTTTGATCATTTTCAATGCTGTTTTCAAGAGTTTCATTATTTGTTTCTTCAGATTCATCATTTTTAATAATAATTTTAATCTTAGATCCAGGTTCTATTAATGTCCCCGCTTCCGGTTCGGTCTTTATAATTTTCCCTTCAGTATCCCCGCTTAGTTGATATTCAATACCCAGCTCTTTCAATTGAGCTATTCCATAATCCATATTATCATTCACTAAATCAGGTATTTTGATCAATGCAAGACCGGATGGGTCTGCAACAAGTTCTACTGCAGTACCTGCAGAAACCTTAGTATAAGCCTGAGGCGACTGCTGTTGAATAATCATATTGATATCTGTAGAAGAATTGTAGATTAAAGATTGAAGACCTTGATCTCTTAACGTTCTCGTAGCATTTTTTAAAGTCATACCTGTTACATCCGGTACGGATATATTTTGTGCTGCAATCTCTTCATCTTGATTGTAATCTGCAGGATATTTATTTTCTCTGATAATATCTTCTAGTATATTCTTTGCTACAGGTCCGGCAACTGTATTTCCGCCGTTATCTCCCTGCGGTTCGTCTACTACTACTAAGATAGTGTATTTTGGATTATCTACTGGATAACTGATAAAAAAGGACGCATCTGTTTTATTGTCTTTATACTGGCCATCTTCCAATTTTATACTTGTACCTGATTTTCCACCAATCTTATAGCCTGGAATAGAAACAGTACTTCCTGTTCCTTCATTAATCACAGAATAAAGAAGCTCATTCATTTTAGCACTGGTTTCTTCTGAAATCACCTGTCTTTTTACAACAATATTCTTGTTGTCTTCAATTTTTACTTCTTCTTCATTTTTCTCTTCTTCTGATAAAACTAATTTAGGCTGAATGATATAACCGCCATTTACAACAGCATTCATCGCTGTAATCATTTGAATAGGAGTCGCAGATAAACCATGGCCGTAGCTCAATGTTGCAAGTTCAGCCTCACCTATAGAATCTACATTTTTGGGTATAAGCCCCTTTTCTTCTCCAGGAAGTTTTATTCCTGTTTTTTCCCCGAAACCAAAACCTGATAAATATTTAAAAAACTTTTCTTTCCCTATTTCCCGGATAATCTGAACAAATGCAGGGTTGCAGGAGTTGTTTAGCGCTTCGGACAGTGTCTGCTCACCATGAGGATCATACCATCTGTGGCATCGGATTTTAACACCTGGTATGTCTGTAATAAAACCTTCGCATACATATTTTGAATCTTCCTTTGTTGTCTTTTCTTCTAAAGCAACTGCCGCAGTAATAGCTTTGAATACAGACCCAGGCTCATACGTATCATTAATTGAAAAACTTCTCCAAATATCATAATAATAATTCGTGCGTTCTTCCGGATCCATTTCTTCTATCAGCTTTTTTTCTTCCTCTGTCCGTCCTACCCGAGGATTGTTTGGATCGTACTTTGGAAAATTTTCCATGCCTAAAACTTCTCCAGTTTTAGGTTTCATTACAATAACAGACATTTTTTTCGGATTATATTTCTTCATCGTTTCTTCGCCGTATTTATTAATGATACTTTGAATTTTATAATCTATTGTAAGAGATAATTCTTTTCCAGCTGTGGGTTCAAAAAGATTGCCTTGATCTTTTGAAACAGCTCTCCCATAAAGTATGTTTTTCCCGGGTGTCCCCCGCAGATCCTTGTCGAATGTGTTTTCTACTCCATAAACACCTTTATTTTCAAGATCAGTAAAACCAAGAAGATGAGATCCCATCTTGCCGTTCGGATAAAAACGATTTGTTTCACTATTGATTGAAATACTCTTATAATTATTTTCTTCGATAAGTTTATAGATTGCCTGAACTTGATCTATTGTAAGACCTGTAGCTAATTTTACCGGTTTCGTATCCTCCATTTTTTCTATTATGGCAGAACTGTCCAAATTGATTATGGAACCTAAAGACTCGGCAATTTTTGTTTTATCTTCTTCTTTTATAGACTGGGGAGTTACATAAACTGTATTCATCTTTACATTTTGAGCTAATATATTATGATTTCTGTCATAAATCGCTCCTCGACTCGCTGGAATATTAATGGTCTTTGTTTTTTGTATCTGAGCCTCTTTTCTATAGACATCTCCGCCCGCTATCTGTAGTTGAAAGAGTCTAATAAAAAAAACGAAGCCCAATAATAGACAAAGGATAAACAATACAGCAACTCGATTCTTTGTTATCCTGTCGTTAGAATTTCGTTTTTTATTATATTTTTTCATATTTAATCCTTGTTATTTTATTCAACTTTATCCTTGGAAGAAGTATTGCTTTTATCAACATAAAGTTTTTGTGTTCTTCCTTCTAAATTCATCGACATATACTGGTCTTTTCTTGGATAATCCATGCCTAGACTGCTTCTTGCAATTTCTTCAATTCTATTAGAATCTTTGTAAGGCTCTAAATTCATAATTAAATAGTCCCTGTGTCCTTCCAATTCCGTTCTGGATACTTCAACTTGCTGCAATTCTTTGTTTTGTAAATTTACAAGAGTTGAACCATATGTAGCTAATAGCGCCATGGAAACAAAAAAGATAAACACGAAGACAGAGGCAGCCTTGTATAAAGCAAACGTTGATTTTCTTTTCTTTGCTGCTGCAGCTCTTTTTACCGTTTTGATTTTAACTTTTTTCTTTTCTCGAGGAAAAGTTTGAGGAAGGGCTTCATTATAATATTTTTTTCGAACTTCCATAATCCTCTCCTTATACTTTTTCACACACACGCAGCTTTGCGCTTCGTGATCTTGCGTTATTCTCTTTCTCAGTTTCCATAGCTTCTATTGGTTTTCTAGTAATGATTTTTACTTTTCTTCTATGATCGCATACACAAACAGGGATCTCCGGCGGGCAAATACAGTCTTTATTTAATTCTTTAAAACTGTTTTTTACAATACGATCTTCAAGAGAATGGAACGTGATAATACAAAGTCTTCCGCCCGGTTTGAGCCGTTCCACAACTTTCGGAATCACCTCTTCTAACACTCGAAGCTCTTGATTTACTTCTATACGGATTGCTTGAAATACACGTTTAGCAAAATGTCCTTGAATCTGTCTTTGTACTTTTTTAGGAATTGCATGATCTAAAACTTCAACCAGATCCAATGTTGTTGCTATTTTTTGATCTTGGCGTTCTTCAGCAATTTTCTCAGCAATTCTTTTACTCCATTTTTCTTCTCCATATTTATAGAAAATCTCTGTCAAAAATTCTTTCGGATATTCATTTACAACAGTAAATGCGCTTAATTCTTGATCCTGATCCATCCGCATATCCAAAGGAGCGTCTTTCATATAGGAAAAACCTCTTTCGCCTTCATCTAATTGATGTGAAGAAACTCCTATATCAAGAATAACACCATCCACTTTTTCTATATGAAGATCTTCCAACACCTTATCTATATGTACAAAATTATTTTTTACAAACACTGTTTTATCTTGATAGTCTTTTAGGCGCAGCTTCGCCGCCTTAAGCGCTTGCTCATCTTGATCGATACCAATGAGTTTTCCATTCTTTCCTAATTTTTTAACAATTTCTAAAGAATGTCCGCCGCCCCCAAGAGTTCCATCAACATAAATTCCATTTTCTTTTATGTTTAAATTCTCTATTGTTTCTTCTAGCAATACTGAGATATGCTCAAAATTCATATTATCATCCTTATAAATCAAGATCTGTGATCTTTTCCATTAATAAATCGTAATCCATTTCCTCTGCTGTAGAGTAGTTGCTCCATCTTTCTAAATCCCATATCTCAATTCGAGTTGCAACACCAATTAGTATTACTTCTTTATCGATTCCAGCATATTCTCTCAAATTAGGAGGAAGAAGCACTCTTCCTTGTTTATCCAATTGAGCTTCCATTGCACCAGAATAGAATAATCTTTGTATCGCTCTTCCCTCTCTTACTGATACGGGAAGGTTCAATATTTTTTCCCCAAAGTTTTTCCATTCTTCTTCAGGATAGACGAATAAACAGTGGTCCATTCCTTTTGTAATGTGGAAAGAGGCTCCCAAATCTTTTCGATATTTTGCTGGCATAATAAGGCGGCCTTTTGTGTCTATTGTATGTATATATTCG
>JAAZME010000172.1 GCA_012798975.1 Gallicola sp. | reverse complement strand
CGCCGCATAGAAGACTATACTGTTTTGCTTATTCGGCAAGGCGATAAAATTCTTATCGAAAAGAGAAAGAAAAAAGGTGTTCTTCATGGATTATGGGGCTATCCCATGGTTGAGAGAGAATCTCTAGAAGATGTACTTGCAGAGTTTAAATCCCAGTACGGAGAGTTTGAGATGCGCACATACAAAGATTCCAAACATATCTTCAGCCATATCGAGTGGAGAATGGAGAGTGTAATTATAGATCTTCCACATCAGAAGGTAAGAGAATCAGAAGAAAAATATTTTGATGAAAAAGTATGGGCATCACCAGAGGAGATCGAGAATTTGTATTCAGTTCCTACAGCCTTTAAAAAATATACTGCAGATTTCTGCAAGGGAGAGTTTTAATGAATTATTTCGAAGAAATCGATTCTTTTAAACCAGATGGGATTCAAGAGGAGGGAGATTTAAAGGTGATTAAAGAGATTCTTCAAAACATGGATGTTCGAAGACGGGATAATCCTTTGATTCATCTAACCTCTTCCGCCTTTGTGCTGAATCCCCCTAGAACAAAGACCCTTATGGTATATCATAATATATACAACTCATGGTCTTGGACTGGAGGTCATGGGGATGGAATGGAAGATATGCTGGAGGTCGCTATTAAGGAGCTGAAAGAAGAAACAGGCATAGAAAACTGCAAAATGATAGCCGATAGGGCAGCGGCACTGGATATTATTACGGTTAAAAATCATATCCGCCGGGGAGAGTTTGTCAGTGCCCATCTTCATTTGAATTTTGCTTATATCATAGAAGTTTCTGAAGAGGAAGAGCTTCGAATAAAGGAAGATGAAAATAAAGATGTAGGCTGGATTCCCTTAGACAGGATTGAGGAATATGTATCGGAGGAGCACATGCTTCCGATCTATAAGAAGATTATTGGAAGACTATAATAAAAGCAGAGGATACAGAATGTCATTCATAAAGATAGAAGAGGGTATCTATTATTATCCCTTTGATGATAAATATTTGAGACCGAATCTTTTCTATATTCGGGGAGAGGGAAAAAGTCTTGCAGTAGATGCAGGCAATTCGAGAAAGCATCGTTTAGAATTTTTTGAAGAAATAAAAAAACAGGATTTAAGAGAGCCGGATATTATCGCATTGACCCACTGCCACTGGGATCATACTTTAGGGCTGGACGGATTCGAAGGACGTTCTATTTCTACAGAACAATCCAAAAATCGTTTAGCTGAGTTTCGGAATTTCTCATGGACGAAGGATTCCTTAAAGGAAATAACAAAACAGGGCTTTATGTCGAAGTTCTCCTATTTATATATGCGTAAAGTTTATCGGAATGATCCTATCCATATTCCAGATATCGGGGAGAGCTATAAGGGCAGGAAGAAACTTGATGTAGGAGGAAAAATTGTTGAGCTTATTCAGACAGAAACACCTCACTGCGAAGATTCAACGATTGTGTGGATACCGGATCAAAAAATTGTCATAATCGGAGACGGGGATTATCCTTCTTATAAAAATAATGTAGAGTTTTATGACAAAGAGAGAACTTTATCTTTTTGCAAAACAGTAGAGAGCCTTCCCTTTGAGTATTATTGCGGAAGCCATAAAAGACCTTTAAACAGAATAGATGGATTAAAACAACTAGAACTATTGAGAAAAAAAGCGGAGTAGATTATGGAAAATACATTATCGTTTCAATCGAACACAGGCGTAGGAAGGATTTCGCCGAAAGTATATGGAAGAGAAGGTCCGATTATAATTCTTCTTCACAGTATCAAGGACCACAGCGAAAGATATATTGCCTTTGCACAGGCTATGGAGAACTGCAGAATAAGAACAGTGCTCTTTGATCTTCCCGGTCATGGAAGCTGCATCGAAAAAGAAGAAGACCGCGGTTATTTTGGAGAAAAAGAAGAACTGGGATTGATAGAAGATCTTGGTGAAATTATAAAAAAGATAAAAGAGAGTTATTCAGAAGAGAATATATTTTTAGCAGGCCAGGGATTTGGAGCTTCTTTGGGACGGGTGTTTTTATATCTTTTTCCCGAGGCTGTAAAGGGAGCTGTTTTTTTAGGGACTGAATCGCCGAATTTCTTAACGAGAGGAATCTTAAGGCTCAACGAAGAAGTTATCCGCGAGCATGGAGATCTTTATAGAAGCGAAAATCTAGATAATATTTTATACGATCATTATAATAAAAAGATCGAAGAACCGAGGACAGAATACGACTGGATGTCTCGAGATGAGAAAGTAGTAGATCTATACATAGAAAACGAAGAAAACAGGGTCATCCCAACGGGAAACGAAGTAAAAGTGCATTATACCTTAATGAGAGAAGCGAACAGCATCAACTGGTTTTCCGAGGTAGAAGATATCCCTATGTTTTTCCTCGCAGGTTCGGCAGATCCTGTAGGAGATTATGGAAAGGGGATTTTAGAAATACTAAATCGATTAAAAGAAGAGGGGAAAGTTCTTGCCGATGGTATTATTTACCGAGATGCCCGCCATGATTTATTAAATGAAATAAACCAAGAAGAAATATTTGCAGATATTCAGGAATGGATATCAGATACGATTATCAAAAATAAGGGTTAAAATAAAGAACAGTAAAAGAAGTGTGAAAGAGGGGAGTTAAAGTAGAAACGATAGGCGTGTTTCTTATATTTTATTAAAATAAGAAAAATAACAAACAAAAAAGAACCTTGGGGAAATCCTCAAGGTTCTTTATGTGTTTACTATCTTTTTTGAACTGCTTTTACGATAGCTAATAATATGACTGCTCCAAGAATTGCAACAAGTATACTAGAAATGTTTATTCCGTCTACTCCGCCGAATCCTAGAAGATTCATAACGAAACCACCGATAAATGCACCGATGATACCTACAATAATATTAGCAATAGCGCCCATTTGTGCGTTTTTGCCCATAATCATACTTGCGATCCATCCTGCAAGTGCTCCTACAATAATCCAAGAAATAATACCCATAATCAAATCTCCTTTCAATTTCATTTTTTATTCAACAATTAATAAGAATAATTGCTTACGACTCATATATACCCGACAGAATTGATTTAAACCAAAATTACTAAAAAATTTTTAAGTTTATATAAAATAATTACTATATTACAAGATGATTCATTGAGTAGATAAAGGATATTGTTTGTTAATATTAATTTTAGGAAAACTTTGCATGCATTTAACAGAAGGGCTTTAATATAAGGAAGATATTTCAAAGTTTGGGTATTATAATGATAACAGGAGGTGTTTTTATGATACATTCAGTTATCGATATCGGATCCAACAGTATACGCTTGTCTGTATATAAGATCAAAAAAGCAGATGTAGTGAATCTTTTTAATGATAAAATTATGGCTGGTTTAGGAGCCCATATTTCAAAAGGACAGTTAACAGAGAAAGGGATACAGCGTCTTATAGAGGCCTTAAAGCATCACAAGGGGATTGTGGATAATTTCGATGTGATCGAGGGGGTTTCTGTTTTTGCTACGGCATCGTTGAGAAATGTCAGCAATTATACGGAAATTATTGAAAGAGTCGGATCAGAAACCGGCTATTCGATAGAACTGCTTACGGAAAAAGAAGAGGCCCTTTATTCTTTTATGGGCGCGACCCACAGCCATGAGGCAAGAAGGGGAGTACTTACGGATATCGGCGGTGGCAGCACTGAAATCGTCTATTTTAAGAAAAAGAAAATCAGCTTTTTATCCAGTGCAAATATCGGTTCTTTAAATCTCTATGATAAATTTGTAGAGAGATTGATTCCAACGAAAACGGAACGAAAAAAGATGGAAAAATATATCAATAAAAAGCTGGATAAACTTGATCTGCCGAAAAAAGACGAGGAGATTCTTTGTATCGTCGGCGGAACAGGAAGAGCGGCATTAAAACTATATAATGAAATCTATGAGAAGGATAGTCAAAACAGAGTCATGGAAAGCGAAAAACTGTGTCTTTTGTTAGACCGTTTTGAAGAGATGAAAATCAGAGACATTATGAATGAATTATTAGAAATAAAACCAGAGCGGATTCATACCCTGGTGCCGGGAATGATTATACTCAATCAAGTACGTTTAAGATGCCGTACTCCATGGATCCTTGTCAGCGAAACGGGAGTGCGAGAAGGATATATTTATTATAATTTTACGAGGAGGGTTAAGTAATGCGAGGTGGTCATGATACGAGTTTTACTCAGAACAGAGAACTCTCTTGGCTGAATTTTAATGAAAGGGTTTTAGAAGAGGCGGATGATCCTTTAGTAAAACCCTTGGAAAAACTGAAATTCATCGAGATATTCGACAGCAATCTTACAGAATTTTTTATGATTCGCGTAGGTTCTTTATATGATTTGACGTTAGAAGAGATGGAAATAATCGACAATAAAACCAATATGAATAAAAGAGAGCAGATTGAAGCGATCATGACCCGCCTGCGTCCCCTGTATGAGAAAAAAGATCTTTATTATAATAATCTGCTGCAGGAGTTAAAAGAATTTGGTATTCATATTTTAGATCCCAAGGAATTAACAGAGGAAGAATATAAAGAGATCGAAGATTATTTCGATAATTTTATCACGCCGATTCTCTCTCCTCAAATAGTGGACAGTTTTCACCCTTTTCCTCATTTAGTCAACAAAGATCTCTATGTTGTGCTGAGAATGAGAAGAATATACGGTCCGGAAGTTTCGAAAAAGCTGCAAAAGAACGATATTACATACGAGAAGAAAGATT
>JAAZME010000017.1 GCA_012798975.1 Gallicola sp. | reverse complement strand
CCGAAACTTGTAAAATCTCCTGAAAGCTCCTTTTCCATTACAATGGAGTGAGCATCTCGAAATACTGTTCCGTGGGGAGTGATTACGATAATCGTATCCGGTTTTTTTCTCGCTGCTTCTTTGGCCATTTTTTTCATGCCGGTAATAGTTGTAGAGGCTTCTCTTTCTCTTCCTCCGCCTACAATAGGCAGTATAATAGGCGGATGAGGGCTTATAGCTGCACCTGTTATTTTTCCCATATTCCGCTCCTTTCTCTATTTACTGACTGTTTTTTTATTTTCTTGTAACCAAACTTTTACTTCTATCTAATCTATTCCCTTCTTTGTAGTAAAATAACTATAGGAGGGATGTTATGGAGAATTTAATGCCGCAAGAAGTATTGGAACTCTTTGATCTATATAATAAGAACAACTTTAAGCTTTATCTTGTCGGAGGGAGCTTAAGAGATCTTCTTTCCGAAAGACAGATCATGGATTATGATTTCACTACAGACGCACTTCCTTCAGAAACAAAATCGATTTTAAAAGAGGCTAAGATTATCGATATCGGAAAAGAGTTCGGAACGTTGAAAATCTTCTACAAAGGATTCGAATTTGAGATCACACCTTTTCGCAAAGAATCGGAATACGATCATCGAAAACCTGGAAAAGTTTCTTTCGGGATCCGCTTAAAAGAAGATCTTGAGAGAAGAGACTTCACGATCAACGCCTTGGCTTGGTCCCCTCGGGAAAATATGGTGGATTATTTCAACGGAAAAGAAGATCTGGATAGAAGGATCATTCGCGCTATCGGAGACCCTAAAAAACGATTTAAAGAGGATGTGCTCCGTCTCCTTCGTGGGGTGCGTTTCGCTGCAAAAGAAGGCTTCTCCTTTGAAAAAAACACATTTCTTGCCATAAAGGAAATGTCCGGCGATCTTAAATATATAAGCAGGGAACGGATTCTGGAGGAATTCACAAAAATCATAACAGGAGAAAACCCTGCAAAAGGAATCCGATTATTAGAAGAAACGGATATTTTAAAATTTCTTTTTCCCCGGTCTTCAAAATTAAAAAGATACACTTTCAACCATCCTGAAGATCTTTCCCTCCAGCTGACTCTTTTGTTAGAAGCTCTATACAAAGATGTCCAGCTGCAAAAAGAGCATCTTTATCGTTATCCTTACCCTAAGGAACTTCGAAGGCAGGTTCTCTTTCTTTTGGAACATAAAAGGGATGTACTTTTAGATCAGCCTTATTTCATACGAAAAAACAGAGCAGAATTTGGAAACGAAAACATGGAGCGCCTCATCCGCTTTAAAGAAAATACAGGAGAGAATCTTTCCCTATATAAAAAGTCTTTGCAAGACGTTCTAAAAGAAAAGCCCTGCCTGTCTATAAAAAATCTTGCTGTTTCTGGCAAAGATTTGATAAATATCGGCATTCCCCCAGGTCCTCTCATCGGAAAAAGTTTAGAATTTCTCTTTGACGAAGTGTTAAAAGATCCTTCTAAAAACAAAAAGGAGATTCTTTTAAGACTCGTGACAACACCCCCTTATAATCAGCGTTTTTTTGAATGAGTGAAACTATTTCGGGTAAATTATGAAACAAAGGAGATTATTATGAAAAGAATACTGATGCTTTTCTTAGCCCTTTTAGTAGGATGTACAAAAGGAGGAAATTCAATGAATACAGAAAACAACGTTTTAAATACAGGTTTGCAGATAGGTAAAAATACAGATATTTCCACGGCCGATCCTCATAACTCCATTGTTTTAGCGGGAGGATGCTTCTGGGGAACCGATGAATATATGCAGAGGCTGCCCGGGGTTGTCCGAACTTTCTCCGCTTATGCCAACGGAGAATTTCTAGATCCAAGCTATGAAGAAGTCTGCAGCGGACGAACAGGACATGCTGAGGCGGTGTTTGTAGAATACGATCCGAATGTGATTGATTTAGAACATCTGCTGGAACAGTTTTTCCTTACAATCAACCCCCTTCAAAAAAATCGGCAGGGAAACGATCGGGGAAGCCAGTACCGCAGCGGCATCTATTATCTGGATGAAACAGATCTGCCGATTATCGAGAAAGCTGTTCAAAAAGTAGAATCAGAATACGGCAAAAAAATCGAAACGGAAGTAAAACCTTTAGCCAATCTTTCCATTGCAGAAGAATATCATCAGGATTATCTTCAGAAAAATCCTAACGGATACTGTCATGTAAGTTTCGATACACTGCCAAAGGAGGGCGACGTTTTGACAAATAAAAAAGACAACAATCCTTTTTTCGATTATGAGAAGAAAGATAAAGAAACTCTAAAAAAAGAACTGACACCGGATCAATGGAAGGTTACCCAAGAAGGCGGAACAGAAAGACCTTTCACGGGAGAATACGATAAGTTTAGCGACGAAGGAATCTATGTAGATATTACGACCGGACAGCCTTTATTCTCAAGCGATGATAAATTCGACGCCGGCTGCGGATGGCCTTCCTTTACGAAACCCATCGATGATTCTGTTATAGAAGATAAAGAAGACAACAGCCACGGCATGATAAGAACGGAAGTCCGTTCCGCTCTAGGAGATGCTCATCTAGGCCATGTCTTCCCCGACGGTCCAAAAGACAAAGGAGGTCTTCGCTACTGCATCAACAGCGCTTCCTTAAGATTTATTCCAAAAGACAAAATGGAAGAAGAAGGATATGGATACCTTTTGGACAAATAAAGAAGTGTGAGAGCTTTTTTAAAAGAAATGTGGAGTGTGAAGAGTGATAGAGGGGAGTTAGGGTAGAAACATGGGTCTTGTTTCTTTTTGATATAAGAACAGATGATACCGCTTAATCTAGAACTGCTCGAGCGAATGTGCTTTCTACTCTACTCATACTATTTCGAAATAAGATAACATAATAAATTTTAGCAGCAAAAAAGGTGGAGACGATTTGTCTTCACCTTTTATTTTTTAGTCTACTGCTGCTGTTACGATAATTTCTACTAATTCGTCTGGATTGTTTGCTGCAGCTTCGATACATGCTCTTGCTGGCGCATTTCCTTCTGCAACCCACTCATCCCAAGCTTCGTTCATTTCTTTGAAAGTTGTAACGTCTTTCATATAGATCGTAGCCATTAAGATTTTAGATTTATCAGAACCTAAGTCAGCTAAAATACCATCAATTTTTTCTAATGTTTGTTTTGTCTGCTCTTTTACTCCGCAGTTTAAGTCGCTGGCAACTTGTCCTGTAATATAAGCAGTACCATTGTGTACTGTAGCAACACTCCAGCGATGACTTGTTTTATATCTTTCGATTGACATAAAATACCTCCTAAAATTTATTCTATTTTCATTATAGCAGAAAACCGCGTGAAGTTCTTCCACCCTTTATTTCAATAAAATTCATGGTTATTTCCTTACACTATCACAAAAGGAGTCCGTCTTTTTACCCCGCAGAAAAACGAATGCACTTCTCGTTTTTCGTCAACAACTCCCCTCTCCCCACTATCACACTACACATTTTTCTTCTTTTACCGTTCATCCTCAACTCTGTCTTTAAGCTCTGTAAAAGAGAACCATTCCCATACCACGTCGCTGTTTCTGTAACCGTCGCCAAAAGTTGGATCGGAATAGAAGTACTTATCCTGAGCTTTTACTTCTGTCCAAGCGTGGGGAATGGACTCGCCCTTGTTGTTTTTATAGACCCCTTCTACAGATAGATTTCCGATTTCTAACGCATCTAATATACCGTTATAATAATCTACATAACCGGAACAGACAACAGTACCTGTTTTACAAGCGGTATAAGCATTTCTGGGAACCCAGCTTTCTTGAACCCCTAGTTTTACGCCGGCACTGGAATCATCGTATTGTATATCTTTTACTGTAGTTTGATAAGCGAACTCTGCCTGTTTTACAGGATCGCTGGTTTTAGATCTTATATACTCCGCCTTCTCCTGAAATACCTTGTCCAAATATGCTAGTTCATCTGCCGTAAGAACAAAATCCATTTCCAAATATATTTTATAGGGCTGTATATCAATATAGGACCATTTCATGCCGGACCAGGATTCTCTAGGATCGAGATAGGCCTTGTTATTTTTCCAAGCTTCCTGCAGCCCGTCCATATACTTTTCTTGATCTTCTTTTGTTTTGATCCCGTCAATATGAAGATTCACTCTTCCTTCATGAAGATGAGCTAAATATCTTAGAACTTCTTCGTAGGAATTTTCTGTAGTGAACCGAAGAAGCGTAACATCATCCTTGTCCTTTTCTACTTTTATGGAATTGCTTAAGGCTGATTTTTCACTGATCGGCATATAGATGAGTTCTTTCTGATCTTCCCGATTCTGGGCAAGAGGTGTACTGGGCAGCTCTTTTTTTGAACTGGATCGTATTTTCTCAGCAACAACTCCAGATACTACATTTAAAGCCGTTGTCTGCCCAAGTTTTATATTTTCCAATGTGGGCGCAAGGATAACATTCCACAAAAGGACTGATAGTATAAACGTTATAACAATTTTAAATATTGATTTCATCAAGCCTCCGAATTCCTTTACAAAATCCTGTTATTTCTTTTCTTTCTTTTCCTTTTCATTTTTTTCTATTTCATTTTTCTGGCAGATCGCTTCCGCCCTTTGAATAAAATCTTCAAGGATTTTAATACGGGCATACTTCTTGTCATTTCCTTCAATCAGTACCCATGGAGCTTCCTTTGTATTCGTACGATCGATCATTTCGTTCATCGCTTCTACATACTGATCCCATTTTTCACGATTTCGCCAGTCTTCGTCAGTCAACTTATAGGGTTTCTCTTTCTGACGGCTTTTAAACCGTTCCAGCTGCTCCTCTTTATCGATATAAATAAAGTACTTTACAACCAAGGTATTAAAATCCGCAAGCTCTTTTTCCATCGCATTGATCTCATCATAGGCTCGTTCCCATTCTTGTATATCCGCAAAACCTTCTACTCTTTCCACCATAACACGGCCATACCAAGATCGGTCAAATATAGTCATCCGCCCTTTTTTCGGAAAATTCATATAAAATCTCCACAAATAATGACGATTGTTTTCTGTCTCCGATGGTGCTGACGTAGGGTTGACACGATAACCTCTTGGGTCGATAGGTTTTGTAAGCCTTTTAATCGCTCCGCCTTTTCCAGCCGCATCCATTCCTTCAAAGACTATCACAGAAGGAATTTTATGCTTAAACAGCCGATACCCCAGCTGCTGGACTTCTTCTTGAAGTTCGTCGATTTTTTTATCGTACTTATCCTTTGAAAGCATAAGATCTGTACGAAGTTCCTGGAGATGAGTGGGATTCTTTTGATAATCCCGAACAAAAATATCTCCCGTTTCTTTTAATCCTAATAAATAGTCGATGCCTTTTTGTATTTCTTTAATAGAAAGACCTAAAACACATTTCGATGCCTCTTTAATATTCTCCCCTGAAACAATATGCCAAGGAGCTCTAAACGTATTTGTTTCTTCTAGAATATAATCATAATGCTTAAAATATTTCTTAAAATTCTTATTTTCTTTTCGGTCGAAATCGTCCACTAGAAAATCCCGGTCTTCATCTTTTTCCAACACCTTAAGGCGTTCCGTCTGAGTTTCTTCCGTTATATTTAGAAAGAACTTCAGAATAATCATCCCGTCGTTCATTAAGGTATCTTCTACATCTAAAAGATGCTCCAGCTGTTTATCGATTTCTTCTTTCGACTGATCTGCATTCATCTTTACCTGATGGTAATGGCTTCTGTCAAATACAGCAAAATCTCCGCGAGGCGGAATTCTTGTCCATAAACGCCATGTATAAGGTCTTACCAAATCCTCATATCTTAAGCTTTCAAACACATGAACAATAAAGTGTTTCGTATCTAATTCTCTTACAAGATCATTAATAACAGCGCCTTTTCCTGCAGATTCAAAACCATCCACGATAATCATCACAGGGATTTTCATATAAGTACACTGTCTTTGCAATACAGCCAGCTGTTCTGCTAAATCCTTGGTCTTAAAATTCGAATAGGTATTATCTACATCTTTAAAATCAAAATCCTTAATCATATAGCCTGCCCCTTCCTTCTGAACGGATCCTAAATTTGTACTGATTATACTAAGAAACGGCTGTATATGCAAATAAAGAGTAGAAGAAACATTAAAAAAGTGTGGAGTATGTTAGGGAAGAGAGGGGAATATTTTCGCCTTTGCCTCAAAAGTTTGCGTACATATAAAAAACAAAAAAATCCTTGTTTTTGAATTCGAAAACAAGGATTTTTTAGTAGTAAATATTTTTTATCTTCTTGGAAAGTCGAAAAGAAGTAAATAGAACACTTAGACCTGTATTTATACAAACTCTTTATCCTGAGTAAACCTGTCAAGATATCATTATCTGCACTTTTATTCTATTGTTCTTTTCCCTTCACCAGATAGTACAAAAGTTTGGAATAAGGGGTTTCGATCCCTGCCTTTTCCCCTAGGCGGATCATTTCTCCTGCAAACAAATCCACTTCTGTCTTTCTGCCGGCTCTAAGATCCTGGAGGGTGGATGGAACTCCTTCGTCTATCTCTTCTATCAATGCCTTAATATTATCCGATATATTCTCTTCCGATAATTTCGCTCCGTAGTGCCTGCCTACCTCAACGACTTCTCTTTGCACCAGTTTTACAGCTTCTAGAATCTCTTTCTTCTTCATCTGTCCATAATTAAAATCCAGCACAGCAGCGATTAGATTTTCAGAAACATTGATGCAGAACTTGCTCCACATATTTGTAATAATATCTTCAGAAAGAATATAAGGATAGCTGATCTGTTTTAGAAATGCTTCGACTTTTGTTACGGCTTCTTTATTTTTACCCTCCGAACCGATGGTGATATTGATTTGATCTTCTTTAAAAACGGTTCCCTCTTTCCCACGGCTAAAGGAACCTCGTACCACTGCATGAACAACAGGGTTTGTGAATCTCTTTCTAAGCTCTGTCTCCGTCGACACTCCGTTCATTAAGGATACAATGATCGTTTTCTTATCGATGGACTTCTCAAGGTTTTCTACTGCCTGCTCAAAATCTACAGATTTCACCGATAGAAACAGGATATCCAGCGGTTGATCCTTCTTTTCTTGAACCTGCACCTCAATATCTCTGCCATTGATCCGGATTCCACTTTTATATTTTTCCAATCGATCAGGGTCTCCCAGCAGGATGGTATCATGTCCCTTCTCTGCTCCAAAATACAGCAGCGAACTGCCTACTGCTCCCGCTCCTATTAATCCCGTGATCATAACTCTTCTGCTCCTTTACTCTGCCTTTTACTCTCTGTATTTTGAAGATATACATCCATCTGAGGATAGGGTATAACAATCCCTTCCTCATCATAGATCTCTTTTATCCTCTCCGTAATCGAAAACTTTGCCTTAAGATAATCTTGGGGCATCACCCATGCTCTTCCTGTTATCGTAACTGAACTGTCCTCTAAATTCTTTATAAACACTTCATTTTCCTCGGATAATATATATTCATTTTCCGCAAATACCCTTTCCATAATCCTTTTAGCTTGTTTCATATCGGAATCATAACTAATTCCGATATCCACTTCCACCTTTGTTTTTCCGATCACCGAAAGATTTTCTATCTTCTCATTCAGAACTTTTGAGTTCGGGATATAGAGTCTTGATTTTGTAACAGTGAGAAAGCTGGTGTAAAATAAACGTATTTCGTCTACTTCCAGAAACTGATCTTTATTGCCTGCCAAATAAACATAATTTCCCCGCCGTATCTGATGCAGGGTTACTAAGAGAATTCCGCTTGCCAAATCCGATAAGCTTCCCTGCAGAGCCAAACCTATCGTCAGCCCGATCGATGCAACTAAAGCAGCAATCGATGCCGTTTCAATCCCCAACACCGAGGCGATTGCTGTGAGCAGGATAATATAAAGACCGATTTTAAAGGCGACATCCGCAAAATGTCTGAACCCATGGCTTGAATTTTTCTTTATTAAAAAATTATGAAAGAGCTTTCGTAAAAAACGTATAATATACATCCCGATAATAAAAATCAGGATAGCCGCTGCCACACGCTTAAACAGATCAAACCATTGAAATTGTACAGTTTCAGTAGCAATTTCTTCTCTTAATTTTTTTATTTCTTCCGCCATCTCTTGAATTTTTGTGTATTCATCCATACAGATACCTACTCTTCTGTCTTAATTATTAAATCTCCCGGTTCATTATAATAAAACCCATTCATCATTCTCCTATTATCCGGATCTACGATAAATTCCGGATGAGGATAGTTTTTGACTTGTATTTCAAGTCCGCCCTTATCCATTGTATTTTTTATGCACAATAAATTTACATTATACTGATTTTCATTCTCTATCATAGGGACGGCCCTTCTTGCGAGTATAAGTATCAACAGTGCCGATCCCACAGCAATAAGATACCGGTTAAACTGCTTTTTCCCGAACATGTCTTCATCAAAAGACAAAACAGCCAAGATCATAAAAAATATCATCATCAGATAGTAGTCCTTTGCTAAAGGCGAATGGATAAAAAGATTGATCATAAAATTGATAAAGATTCCTGATAAAACCAAAAACCAGGTTCGCCGGTTCTCTCCGTTTTCAATCCCGTGGAAACCGTAAATCATGAGATATAAACAAAAGGCCGCATGCACTATAAAATCAAGCTTCATCATGGAGCTGTCGCTGCCTCTATAGATACTGTTTAACTGAAAGAATTCCAAAGGAACCACCTTCGTTAAAAGAGCATAGAGGAAGAAGCACCCAGCAATAACAGCCATAGGAAGATCCAGCTTCGTGTAGTTTTTGCGATAGCGGCTGATAATCCCTATAAGAATCACTACAAATACGGAAAGATTAGTAAAAGGAGATGCCGCTCTAAAGTTGTGATAATATTCAATAAAATTGTCGGAAGCAACCCCGGTTTCATTGGCAAAAACAGTCAACCCTTCTAAAGATGTGGCCGGAGAAGAAAAAAGAATAATCGTACCGATAACCGTTCCAACGCTCCAGCATATTGCCTCTATAGATATCTTGCCGGTACCCCTCTTTTCATACACCAAAAACACAAAACTTAAGGGTAAAAATACTAAGGTAAGGGTCTCGGCGAAAAGACAAGATGCCATCCCTAAAAAAAAGAAGAATACTGCCAGAGGAATTTCTCTTTTTCTTTCTGGATCTCCCTGACCCATCTTCATCCATAGAAAGTAGATCAGAAAGAAATAAACTGGAAATACTTGATAGAAAAAACCTGTATTCCAGAAAAGAACTTGTGAGAGCAGGGGTATCGAAAAGGCTGTAAAAAACAGAAACACTGCTAAAAAACTCATCGTATCTTTACGTTTAGACATTCCCCAAATCACAAAAATCGTTCCTAGGATAAACAAGGCTTTAACAAGATCTCTCAGCCATTCCGGTACCATAAGAAGATAAGAGAAAAGATTCCCCAACACTTTCCCGTCCACATTCTGATACTGCTGCCCTAAAAGCCCGAGAAAGCCGGATGGACTTCTATCTCTAAAACCAACACGATACCAATCCGTACCGCTGGGCTGTGCATGCAACATCATAAAAAAAAGTATAACAGCTGTTACAGCCATTACTGTATATAAATAGTAATCGTATTTTTTCTTTTCCATCTCTTTACCTCGCTAAAATAATCTCTACTTTGATAGTATCATAAGAAAGAATTCCTTTCATTCTTTCCGCTAAAACATAATCATCATGCCACTTCTATTCAATAATACTTTCAAATATAGTATATTCTAAGAGAGGTGAATCCCATGAAAATAATAAAGAAAATTTTCTCTATGGCAAAAGTAGAACTTTTAAAATTAAAATATGAACATAAATTCACTCTGGAAGACAAGCCCTTGAAATATATGTTTTTCCCAGAGGACAGCCCCTATCTCATCGTAACTTTCTCCGGTTTTTCGCGAAAAGGAGCAGGAGCCCGGTATAACTATATAAAAAGCTTTCAAGACATTCAGGCAAATAAACTCTTTATCTTAGATAATTACGGACCGGATGGAGTAGAGGGCTCCTATTACTTAGGAGAAAAGAGAGACTTCTTCTTAGACCGGGCTGTAAGCTTTTTAATAAAAAACACCGCTTGTGAAAGAGGAATATCAAAAGACCATATTATCACTGCCGGAAGCAGCAAAGGGGGCTATGCGGCCATCTATCAAGCCCTGAAAAACAACTTCGGCTATAGCGTTGTCGGTGCTCCCCAAGTTT
>JAAZME010000087.1 GCA_012798975.1 Gallicola sp. | reverse complement strand
CCAGCGGAGGAATGAGATCTACCTTTGAAGCGAGAGGATATACGTATTGGGATTATACTGCAAACTCCTTTATCATCGACAAAGTAATGTATATTCCGTCTATCTTCGTATCTTTTCGCGGAGAAACATTGGACAAAAAATACCCTCTTCTAAAAAGTATGGATTTTATTTCGGAGCAGGGAACACGTGTTGTAAACTTTTTTAGCGAAGAGCATATCTATCGTCTTCGCACTAAGGTTGGACTTGAGCAGGAGTTTTTCTTAATCGATAAAGAAGTATATGAAAAACGCCAGGATCTCCGAAATACAGGTAGAACATTAATCGGAGCAAAACCTCCTAAAACTCAAGAAGAAAGCCAGCACTATTTTGGATTGATCCCAGAGCGTGTTTCGAATTTTTACAGCGATGTGGACGAAGAGCTATGGAAACTTGGAATATTTGCAAAAACAGAGCATAATGAAGTAGCTCCTTGCCAATTTGAATTGGCTATACTTTATGAAAATACCAATGTTGCCATCGATGATAATCAGATTTGCATGGAAGTATTAAAGAAAACAGCATTAAAACATGGTTTAGTCTGTCTTCTTCATGAAAAGCCTTTTAAAGGAATGAATGGCTCCGGCAAGCATAACAACTGGAGTGTCACTACAAATTACGGACAAAACTTGTTTGATCCAGGAGACAATCCAGAGAACAATATATTATTTCTTCTTTTCGTAACAGCAGTGATGGAGGCTGTTGACGATTATGCAGGTCTTCTGCGATTTGCTTCCGCATCGCCGAGAAATGATTACCGCTTAGGGGGAGACGAAGCACCGCCCTCTATCTTATCGATTTTTATGGGATTAGACCTGGAAAGACTTCTTTTAAGCTTCGTTGATGAAAATATTGATCCAACCATTGAAAGCAATGATTTTAAGATCCATAATCTAAAAGAAGTTCCCCACGATCTAACAGATCGAAACAGAACATCTCCTTTTGCCTATACAGGAAATAAATTCGAGTTTAGGATGCTAGGCTCTTCTCAGTCTGCAGCGGATATTAATATCGTTTTAAATACGGCAGTAGGAAGTGTTCTCCAAAGATATGCCGATACACTAGAAGAGGAAAAGGAAGAAAACCGCAGAGAAAAAGCTTTTTCATTAGTTCGGGAGACTATAAAAAAACATCAGCGGATCTTGTACGGCGGAGATAATTATTCAAAAGAATGGGAAGAAGAAGCAGAAAGACGAGGTCTTCCAAATTATAAAACATTCTTAGATTCTATTATCGCTTGTATGAATGATGCGAAGTTTGAAATTTTTGAAGAAAATAATATTCTTAAGAGAAGAGAAATGGAAGCCCTCTTTACTATTGGAATTGATAATATAATCGATACTCATTTACTAGAGCTGCGGACCATTGAATGGCTGATGAATAAAGATATTATTCCTGCGGCGAGAGATGAGCTGATCGATATGGCAAAAGTACTGGATTATGTGGAAAATCCAGCTATAGAAAACCGCATCCAGCATTTAAATGATTTAATAAAGCAGCTGATGGATGGAACCAATAGTGTAAATGAATATTTTGAGAAACAAAAAGAAATTGAAGATAAATTGGAAAGAGCAGTCTTTATCCAAGAAAATATGCTTCCTTTCTTAGATAAAATACGCAAGAGTGCAGATGAGATCGAAAGATTATGCAGCAGCAGAAACTATGATCTGCCTTCCTATGAGGTAATCTTCCTATCGATCGAGTAATTCAGAAAGGGTGAGACCTATTTTATTAGTAATCGACATCGGAAATACAAATATCGTATGCGGTATATATAAGGACGATGAATTAATCAAAGATTGGCGCATTGCAACGAAAGAGAATAAAACCTCCGATGAATATGGAATGGAATTTCGCCAAATTATGGAAATTCATGGTATTTCCTATCACGATATAGAAGATATTATAATATCCTCGGTAGTCCCAAATTTAATGCATACTATACCTGCTGCCTGCAGCAGGTATTTAGGAATCAAACCTTATATTATCAATCATTTAACAGATACTGGAATCATAAATGGTTATGGCAATCCAAAAGAAGTTGGTTCCGACCGAATTGTCAATGCAGCTGCCGGTTTTAAGAAATACGGCGGACCT
>JAAZME010000213.1 GCA_012798975.1 Gallicola sp. | reverse complement strand
CCAGGCGGTATGATAGAATATAGATTAGAAAGTATAAAATAGCAGCAATAGGAGGATTCATGGAATTCGAAAATAAAAATGAAATGCTTCAAATTCGTCAAGAAAAACTAGATCAGCTGATTGAAAAGGGAGAAGATCCCCATAAGATCACTCATTTTACAGATCGGACATTAGCGAAAACAATTATCGAGAACTTCGAAGATTTCGAAGAAAAAACAGTACGCGTAGCAGGAAGAATCATGTCCAAAAGAGGACACGGCAAAGTCAACTTTATGGATATTCAAGATTCCTCTGGAAGAATTCAGTTTTTCAATAAAATGAATAATTTTGGAGAAGAAGAGTACGAAAAAATAAAACAGCTTGATGTAGGAGATATTGTAGGGGCTGAAGGAGAAATCTTTAAAACAAAAACAGGGGAAATTTCTGTTCGTACGAAAAGTTTAACTCTTCTAACAAAATCTTTGCAGATTCTTCCTGAGAAATTCCACGGCCTGAAAGATCAAGATCTTAGATACCGTCAAAGATACGTAGATCTAATTGTAAATCCAGATATAAAGGATGTGTTTATTACACGTTCCAAAATTATTTCTGAAATCAGACATTTCTTAGACAGCCGGGATTTTCTTGAAGTAGAAACTCCGATACTAAATACTATAGCCGGCGGTGCAAATGCTAGACCTTTTATCACTCATCATAATACATTAGATATCGATATGTATTTAAGAATTGCCAACGAATTATATCTTAAAAGATTAATCGTCGGGGGATTCGAAAAAGTATACGAGATGGGAAGAATGTTCCGAAACGAAGGAATGGATCATTCTCATAATCCTGAATACACCGCAATCGAATTATACCAAGCCTATGTGGATTATAATGAAATGATGAGTATTACAGAAGAACTAGTTTCAACAGTCGCTCAAAATGTACTGGGAACAATGAAAGTAGAGTTTGGCGAAGAAGTGATAGATCTGACTCCTCCATGGAAACGCCTGACTATGGTTGAAGCGATCAAAGAGTATTCTGGGATCGACTTTGAAACCATCGAAACAGACGAAGAAGCAAGAAAAATCGCTAAAGAAAACAATGTGCAAGTAGAGGAAGACTATACAAGAGGACATGTAATAGCAGAAGTTTTCGAAGCCTTCTGCGAAGAACATTTAATGCAGCCTGTGTTTATTACCCAGCACCCTGTAGAAGTAAGTCCTCTTGCAAAAAGAAATCCTGAAGATCCAAGATTTACGGAAAGATTTGAAGCCTTTGTGGCAGGAAACGAAATTGCAAATGCATTTAGCGAATTAAACGATGCGAGAGATCAAAAGGGCCGTTTCGACGCACAAGTGGAAGCGCGTGAAAAGGGCGATGACGAAGCTCAAATGATGGATTACGACTTTATCAATGCCTTAGAAGTAGGGCTTCCTCCTACTGGCGGACTTGGTATAGGGGTAGATCGTCTGATCATGCTTTTGACAAAACAAGAGTCTATTCGAGACGTATTGTTATTCCCTACTATGAAGCCTTTGGGAAGAGATCGACAAGAAGAAATTGAAGAGTAGAATGAAAAAAAGATATCCAAAGGATATCTTTTTTTTGTGTGTAAAGAAACTATAAAGAAAACTTATCAAAAAATAGAATTGAGTATTTTTTATTGATAGGATATTATTAATCTTAATACAAAAGGGATCTGTATAACTTTACAGGGTATTGAATGCGGATCCTCTATTAAAATAGGAAGGATAAGAAGAAGTGAATAAAAAGAGAACAAAGATATCAAAAATTTCAAAGATGCATTTCCTAAAGCTGTTGTTCAGATCAAGCTTATTTTTATTGGTCTTCGTCTTATATATTATGAATCGAGGACAAAATTCTGAAGGATTTATTCCTTTTATCAGCCGATATCCGCTGTTTACCTTCATTATATGGCTTGTTTTTGTTATAGAAATGCTCATTCGTTTTTTTCCTTCGAAGGTTGAAAGTCTTGGATGTCAAAAACAGTTTGACACCTTCTTTAAACAACGGAAAAAATCAGCAAAGCCTAAGATTCAGTCTAGAAAAAGAACGTTTTTTGTAGCTGTGTTCTGGATTCTTTTAAATTCTATTATAGCTATTCTTTACTATAACGAGATCATCGATGCAGGGATACTGATTCTTATCAGTCTATTCTATAGCGTAAGCGATATGATTTGCATCTTGTTTTTCTGCCCGTTTCAGACTTGGTTTATGAAAAATAAATGCTGCACAAGCTGCCGGATATATAATTGGGACTTTGCGATGATGTTTACTCCCCTTATTTTTATCAAGAGTTTTTATACTTGGAGTCTTTTTGCAATTGCTTTTATTCTTTTTTTAAGATGGGAAGTATCTATAAGGCGCTATCCAGAAAGATTTGCGGAAAATACCAATGCTGCACTATCCTGCGGATGCTGCGAAGAAAAATTATGTCATCACAAAGGGCAGCTGAGAGGTTTTTTAGAAAAAAACAAGAACCATCTTCAGCTTAAAGGCAGTGTGGTTTTAAACAGTTCTACGCAAAATATAAAAGAAATCAAACATTCGATACAGAATAAGGGACAATATAATCTGCACAGAAAAAATGAAATTAAATAGGAGAAAAGGATGCTTCAATTAAACAATATTTCTAAGCGATATAAAACTGGTGCACTAGTACAAACTGCATTGAAAGACATTCGGTTGAACTTTCGCAAAAATGAATTTGTAGCAATACTCGGGCCAAGCGGTTCCGGGAAAACAACATTACTGAATATTATAGGGGGCTTGGACCAGTACGACAGCGGCGAGATGACCATAAACGGAATCTCCACAAAAAATTATAAAGATAGAGATTGG
>JAAZME010000307.1 GCA_012798975.1 Gallicola sp. | reverse complement strand
GAATGGAAGGTATAAACCTACGGCAAAAGGAAGTACTGGAATTCTTAAGATTTCAGCTAATACTGCAATAGCAACTCCTGCAAGAACGAGAAGCCATGGAAGGTTTCCGTTCATAACTCCTTCTACTACAAGCTTCATTAAGATTGCTTGAGGTGCTGGAAGTTCTGGTGAACCATATCCCCAAGACTCGTTTAACAGCCATAGTACGAATCCGATAACGATTGCAGAAGCGAAGACTCCGATAAGCTCCCCGATTTGCTGGCGGTAAGGTGTAGCTCCTACGATATAACCTGTTTTTAAATCCTGAGAAGTATCTCCGGCAATAGCGGCGATAATACAGATAATAGATCCGATACCGATAGCAGCCATCATCCCTTCACGTCCTACTTGACCGCTCCATTTAAGAAGGATTGTAGAGAACAGAAGTGTTGCAATAGCCATACCGGAAACAGGGTTGTTGGAACTTCCAATCAAACCAACCATTCGAGAAGATACAGTAGCAAAGAAGAAACCGAATAATACAATTAATGCTGCACTTAAAAGGCTTACAGGTACTTGAGGAATCAGCCAAATAAGAATAATCATTGCTACAACTCCGATTCCTACAAAAGGAAGAGGAAGATCTTTGTCTGTACGAAGAGTATTTGCTGTTCCTGCACCGCTTCCGTAAGCTTTTAGGGCATCTCGGAAACTGCTGAAAATCATAGGAAGAGATTTGATAAGGGAAATAATACCTCCTGCAGCTACGGCTCCAGCACCGATATAACGGATGTAGCTTCCCCAAATGCCCCAGCTGTCCATAGATGAAATAGGATCCGTTCCAGGGAATAATACAGCATCGCCTCCGAAGAACGCGATTAAAGGCATAAGAACGAACCATCCTAAAATACCGCCAGTGAACATATAAGAAGATATTCTAGGTCCGGTAATATAACCTACTCCAAGAAGTGCTGGAAGTACGTCCATACCTACACCTGTTCCTCTCATTGTATTGTTGGAGATTTCATAGTGAACTTCACTAGGGAACAGTTTTAAACCATCTGCTATAAATTTATAGACGGCAGCGATTCCAAGTCCTTTGAAGACAGTAGAAGCTTTTGCTCCTCCAGATTCGCCGGCTAAAAGTACTTCAGCACAGGCTGTTCCTTCAGGATACGGAAGCACACCGTGTTCTTGAACGATAAGTGCGTTTCGTAGAGGAATCATAAATAATATTCCTAGAACCCCGCCGATAATAGAGATGATAAAGATAGATAGAATGGAAGGTGTTCCCATATCCCATTCATTAAACCAAATAAATAATGCAGGCAATGTAAAAATAGCACCTGCAGCTAAAGATTCACCTGCGGAACCGATTGTTTGAGCCATGTTGTTTTCAAGTACAGAGTTTCGTTTTAAGATAAAACGGATCACTCCCATAGAGATTACAGCTGCTGGGATAGAGGCAGAGATAGTAAGTCCAACTCTAAGACCCAGGTAAGCATTGGCAGCTCCGAAAACAATCGCCAAAATAGCACCCATAATGATAGATGTTGCATTTAACTCATTCGGGTTTTGATCGGCAGGTATAAAAGGTTTGAAACCTTCATTGTTTTTCATAATTGCTCCTTTCAAAAAAGGATACAAAATATCGATAATTTCAGATTTAGTATAGCATAAGAAAGGCATTTTTACCAAAGAATGATGGTTATAAGTGCATATTTTTCTGTTTGAAAAAATGGTACTTAAGGGAAGTAAAAAAGAGATGGCTGCAATCTCCTGTTTTTAAGTGATAAAGGGATTCAAAGACAATTTTGATTGAAATTTCAGAAATTGGTATTATATTGCATTTTTTTAATGGTTCAAGCATTAAAAGAGACCCTCGTTGTGAGGATCTCTCAAGGTATTATAATTTTATTTTCTTACTGTTTAATAAGCTCTAATGGAGAAGCTATATTTTCTTCGATTTCTTTGCCGCCGAAATAATCGATGGCTGCCTGCATAGCAATTTTACCCATTTCTAAAGGTTTTTGGGCAACAGTTGCGTCTAATGTACCGCCTTCGACAGCTTTCAAAGCATCTTCTGTACCGTCAAATCCCACAACGACGATATCTTTTCCGCTGGCCTTGATGGCTTCCACAGCACCTAACGCCATCTCGTCGTTTTGTGCAAAAACACCTTGAACGGAAGGGTTCGCTTGTAAAAGATTTTCCATTACAGTCATACCTTCTGCTCTATCAAAGTTCGCTGTTTGTGAACCTAGAAGTTCGATTTTTCCTTCTGTAGCTTCTGCAAATCCCTCTCCTCGTTCACGAGTAGAAGAAGCGCCGGGGATTCCTTCTAGTTGTAAAATCTTAGGATTTTCCCCTAGTTTCTCCAGCATAAATTCTCCGGCCATTTTTCCCCCTTCCACGTTGTTGGAAGCTACAAGAGAAACAAGTTTTCCTTCGTCTGCTCCCCGGTCTACTGCAATTACAGGGATATTAGCGGCGTTGATCGATTGGATAGACGTTGAGATCGCTTGAGAATCTACAGGGTTTACAATAATCATATCCACATTTTGCTGAAGCAGATCGTCGATTTGATTGCTTTGTGTAGACGAATCGTTTTGAGCATCGTAGATGATGATTTCTGTTTTGTTTGCATCGGCGATCTCTTGAAGTCCATCTCTTACAGATACGAAGAAAGGATTGTTTAAAGTAGAGATCGATACACCGATTTTAAGCTGGTCTGCAGCCTTTTGATTTTCAGCTTTTTGAGCTACCTCCGCATTTTGGCCTTCGATAGAACAGCCTGTGATCACAATTGTGAAGGCGAGTAATAGAGATAATAATATTTTTTTCATGAGTTCCTCCTATTTGTTTCGTTGTCGGTCGATCAAGACAGCAAGTAGAATTACAATACCTTTAACAATCTGCTGATAGAAACTGGAAATTCCCAGCAGATTCAAACCATTATTGAGTACTCCCAGAATAACTGCACCGATTAAAGTGCCTACAACGGTTCCTTTTCCACCGCTCATACTCGTTCCACCAAGAACAACTGCGGCGATAGCATCCATCTCATAAGCCTGTCCTGCGGTAGGCTGCGCAGAATTTAATCTAGATGCAAGAACAAGACCTGCTACAGAAGCAAGAACGCCAGAGATAATATAGATCTTCGTTTTCACTTTGTCTGTATCGATGCCGGCGATAAAGCTTGCCTTTTCGTTTCCTCCGACAGCATATGTTTTTTTGCCGAAGGTTGTTTTTCTAAGGATGACAAAACTAATACCAAAAAGAATCAGGAATAATATAATTTGGAAAGGGATCCCGAAGAAATTTCCTCTGCCAAGGAAAGCGAATAAAAAGTCGCCGCTTTGTCCCTGGATTGGGTTTCCGTTTGTATAAACCAAAGTTAAACCTCGGTAGACGGTCATAGTAGCCAAGGTTACGATAAAAGGAGCCAGTTTTCCTTTTGTAATCAAAAGTCCGTTTACAAGACCCATAACAGCCCCTAAAACCAAAGCGATAATGATCGCAAAAAAGGTGTTCATTCCTCCTGCCACAAACCCTGCGAACAGTGCAGAAGTAAGGGCTAATATACTGCCGACAGACAAGTCGATACCGCCGGTTAAAATGACAAAGGTCATCCCCAAGGCGATAAATCCGTTGATAGTAATTTGTCTAAATAAGTTGATCAGATTTGATGGATAGATAAAACTTGGGTTCAAAGCCGTTACAATAATTATTAATACGATTAAAGCTAAAAGAGTGCCCAGGTTTGAATTTTTAAGTTTATCTTTTATCATTTTGTCCCTCCTGTTGCTAGATGCATGATTTTTTCTTGTGTAAATTCACCTCGTTCGTATTCT
>JAAZME010000115.1 GCA_012798975.1 Gallicola sp. | reverse complement strand
GAGATCAGCTTCGTGTCGATATGGAAAAATTCATCGCATTGGATGTAGATTCTCCATTGAAAGATGCATTCCAAGGATGGATTGACGGAATGGACGACGTGAAAAAATCAAAAGCTGCTGCTGGCGAAATGCTTCCACTTCTAGATCAAACTACAGGAAATGAAGAAGCAGATCATTTAATCAGAAAAATTGCAGAAAACAAAGACTACTTCATTAAGAGATCTATCTGGATCTTCGGTGGAGACGGCTGGGCATATGATATCGGATACGGCGGCTTAGACCATGTTTTAGCTTCTGGAGAAAATATCAATATTATGGTATACGATACAGAAGTATATTCTAATACCGGCGGTCAAGCATCTAAAGCGACTCCTACAGGAGCGGTAGCACAGTTTGCTGCATCTGGTAAGAGAATCCGCAAGAAAGAACTTGGTTTAATGCAATCTATGTATGGATATGTATACGTAGCGCAAATTGCTATGGGTGCAAATCAAAATCAAACAATTAAAGCATTAAAAGAAGCGGAAGAATATGATGGACCATCTCTAATCATCGCTTACTCTCCATGCGTCAACCACGGAATCAGAAGTGGTATGGGCAAAGCTCAAGCACAACAAAAGAAAGCTGTTGAAGCTGGATACTGGTCATTATACCGTTACGACCCAAGACTTAAAGCGGAAGGCAAGAATCCATTCCAATTAGATTCTAAAGAGCCTACTGCATCATTCCAAGACTTCTTAAACTCTGAAGTGCGCTACACTTCACTTAAGAGATCTTTCCCTGAAGAAGCAGAAGTATTATTTGCTCAATCAGAAGCGGATGCAAAAGAAGTTTATAAAACATATAAAAGACTTGCGTCTGTAGACTTCAGCCAAGAAGACAAAGAAGAAGAAAAATAATTTTGTATCATTATAAATAACGAAAAACCAGAGTGAATGTATACTCTGGTTTTTTATTATTGTATGGCTTTGCCCAAGAAAAGGATCGAAAGTTAAAAAAAGCAAAAAAAAGACCAGCTGTTCTGCTGATCTTAATATATGGTGCCGAAGGTGGGGATCGAACCCACACGGTGTTGCCACCACGGGATTTTGAGTCCCGCACGTCTACCAATTCCATCACTTCGGCTGACCTAAATATAATAACATAATTGAATAAAATATACAAGATAAATCTAGATAATAAATATAGATAAAAAAATTTGAAGAAGGATATACTTGTTGTACAATTATGATAGGATGATTTTAAAAGAATAAGGAGGGGCTGATTACGAAAACAAAACTTGTAGAAATCAAAGATCTTTCATCAGAAGAGGAAAGTATATTAGAAGCTGCCGAATATCTGAGAAAAGGGGAACTGGTTGCTTTTCCGACAGAAACTGTCTACGGACTGGGAGGGGATGGACTGTCTTCGGAAGCCTGCCGAAAAATATTTGAAACGAAAGGAAGGCCTGCAGATAATCCTCTGATCCTTCATATCTCAAATATTGAAGAATTATCCCAGCTCGTTAAGGAGATCCCGGATGAAGCTGGTAAAATAATGGAACATTTATGGCCGGGGCCTTTGACACTAGTCTTCAAAGCCGAGGATTCGGTACCAAAAGTTGTCACTGCAGGAGGCGACACGGTAGCTGTAAGAATGCCGTCTCATCCAATAGCCCTGTCTTTAATCGAAAAGCTTGGAAAGCCAATAGCAGCCCCTTCCGCTAATATTTCCGGAAGGCCTTCCCCTACAAAGGCTTACGATGTTTATGAAGATTTAAAAGGCAAAATCCCGATGATACTAGATGGCGGCGAAAGCAGAATCGGCATCGAGTCTACAGTGCTTGATCTTACAGAGAAACCTTTCAAAATTTTAAGGCCGGGTTATTTTGATCGGGAAGATCTTCGTCCTTATGCAGGATTGGTTCTTTATGATCCGGGTCTTATTCAAGAAG
Organism: Gallicola sp.; assembly: GCA_012798975.1. Taxonomy (GTDB): domain Bacteria; phylum Bacillota; class Clostridia; order Tissierellales; family Peptoniphilaceae; genus JBQKLI01. Next base: position 1,690 of record JAAZME010000115.1, on the reverse strand, counting down.
GGATTGTGCCGAAATCCCCTGGTCAAAAATATAAACATTATGCACCGAAAGCAGAGGTTTATTGTTATCGGGGAGAAAAGAATGCAAGAGTTGAAAGAATTCGAGAAAAACTTCTATATTGGAAGAAACTAGGTTTTAGAACAGGAGTTTTGGCTTTTTCCGAGAATTTTGATTTATATTCTGCTGATGAAAGATTATCGTTAGGATCAGAAAAAAGCTATATAGTGATGGCCCACGTATTATTTCAGCATCTTCGGGAAATGGACCGGAGAAAAGTACAGATAGTTCTAGTGGAAGGCGCTGAAGAGAAGGGGTTGGGAGTTGGAATTATGAACCGATTGAGGAAATCCTCAAAAGGGAGGGTAGAAGATTTATAATGATTTTTTATTTTGTATGTACGGGAAATACCTGCAGAAGTCCAATGGCCGAGACGCTTTTTAATGAAAAATATAAAGATATTAAAGAGATGTTTCACGCTGAATCCTTCGGCTTGTTTCCAGACAGCAGTGTTGCAAATAAAAATTCCGTGAAGGTTATGGAGGAGCTGGGGCACAATTTACTCGGCTTTACTCCTTCTTCAATAGAGGATAAAAAACCAGAGCTTTATGATTTGATACTGACTATGACGGTGGATCAGCGAAACTATTTAAGAGCTATGGATTATAAAAACGTCTATACTTTAAAAGAATTCGCCGGAGAAGAAAGCTTTAATATTGAGGATCCTTATGGACAAAATATTGAGATTTATCGAAATGTGCGAAATGAGATAGACTCTTTGATGGAAACGTTGTATTATAGACTAGTCGAATGGGATCAGAGCTAAATAGAACCGCGATAGGGAATGAGACGAATCTGCATTTTAATTTATGATCAGGAAGTGAAAGTTATATAACAATATTATCGATAAATAGCAGAATCTTCCTGTTATCTAGGATTTTATTGCTAAATAGTTTATTGAAATTAACTTTTTAGCATGGTACAATAGTAGTATGAATTTATTATATAAAATCCGTTTGGATGAGAGTGTGTACATAAGTTATATGTAAATTCGATATCTCATACTTGAAATCGTTTTTAAAGTATTTTAGGAGGTGATACAGTGTCAATAGATGCTATCCAAAGAGTAAAAGAGGCTGAAGATCAAGCAAGACTGCTGATTGAAAATGCTAGAAGAAAAGCTTTGCAGATCATTGAAGAAGGCAAGGAAGAAACCGAGCTTAAATACAATGAGATTATAGCACAAGCAAATTATGAGAGAGACCAAGCTCTAGAAGAGTCTAGAAAAGAAGGAAATGAATTGGCAGCGCCGATTCTGGAAAGAGCAGATGGAGAATCTGAAAGAATACGCTCCATTAAAAATCAAGATTTAGAACAAATTGTAGATTCCATTGTAGAAAGGATAGTGAATTAAGATGGCTATAGTAGATATGAGTAAATTCCATCTAATGTCCTTTGGCTATGATCGGGATCTTCTATTAAGAGATCTGCAAAGATTTGATTATGTTCATTTCGATGATCTCCAAGTAGAAGATGATGAAGCATATGCTGCTTTGAATGAAGTTGAAGTTCCAGAAAGCATTACAGAAATCAATGAAGAACTGGCTAAAGCCAACTGGGCGATAGATATATTATCTCCTTATAAAGTTAAACTTGGCATGATTACAGAGATGAAACTAGGTCAAAAATCGTT
>JAAZME010000132.1 GCA_012798975.1 Gallicola sp. | reverse complement strand
TGTTCTAACTCCTGGAGACATCGTGTAAGCACAGTGTTTGATATACCATTTAAATGCCGCTTTAGTTCATTATAATGAAGTATTTTGTAATGTGCTAGATGCCATAATATGGGAATTTTCCATTTTCCCCCTATCAACGACATCGCATAAAGGATAGGGCATTTTTCTTCATATGGATTTTCAAAAACGAGTTTCTTTTTCGCCATGGTTACTTTCCCTTCATATAATTTAAAGAAACAAAAATGTGCGTACTTGTCTATTTGTTTCTACTTGATATACTAACTCTAGCTGCAATTAAGCGAGAAGTCAACGTTTTATAGTACTATGGAATACTTATTATATGGAGGGTAAAATGGAATTTAGTAAATTGGCAGAGGAAAGATATTCCTGCAGAAAGTTTTTAGAGAAAAAAGTCGAAGATGAGAAAATTGAAGCGCTGATTGATATCATACACCTGGCACCAAGTGCAGAGAATCATCAGCCGATACGTGTCTGAGTGGTTCAAAGCGATGAAAAGTTAGACAAGTTGAAGGAAATTACAAAATTTCATTACAATGCACCCCTATCTATTGCGATAGGTTTTGTTCCAGGAGAAGCTTGGATAAGAGAAAGCGACCAAAAAGATATGGGAATCGTTGATGCTAGTATCGCGGCAACATCTGTATGGTATGCGGCGGCGGATCTGGGATTAGGATGTGTCTGGGTGTCATCATTCGACACTGAAAAACAAAAAGAGTATTTTCCGGAAATGAAAGAGTGCGAAATGGTTGCGTTCATGCAAATAGGGTACCCTGATCCAAGTGGGAAAAAGGCAAAATGGCACTATGAGAAAAAAGAAAAAGCGGATATGTTTTTTGAGTTATAGTGATCAGGTTAAAGTCAGTTAGAAAAACCTATTGTTAGGATTCGGTGAATAAATATTTTTGTTTTTATAGGGGATTTTCCAAAACCTTGGATTGAAGGAAATGATATTGAGCCGTAAAAAGCAGCTGATTTATCTTAACATAATAAATAATTTTTATAATAAAAGGAGTTGTATAGATGAAGGTACTTGCGTTAAATTGCAGTCCGCGTAAAAACTGGAATACTGCAAAATTACTTAAATCAGCACTGAAAGGAGCAGAATCTGCCGGTGCAGAAGTCGAGTATATCGATCTGTATGGTTTGAACTTTACTGGATGCAGAAGCTGCATGCTGTGCAAAAGAAAAGATGTTGAAAGATGCCGCTGTTATTGGAAAGACGATCTTTCCCCTGTTATCAACAAGGTCTTTTCCTCAGATGTTCTTTTTATAGGCAGTCCCATCTATTTAGGGAGACCTACAAGTCAATATTTTGCTTTTATGGAGAGGCTGCACTTTACATCCCTTTCCTATGATGATTACAGCAATTATTTTAAAGGGAAAGTAGATGTTGGAATGTTTTTAACGATGAACGCAACAGAAGAGTTTTATGAGCAGATGTATAAAAATGAGTTCGAAGCTTATGCGAATGAATTTCGCATGCTAAACGGCGATGTTTCTTTATATCCGGTGTTTAACACCCTCCAAGTAAAGGATTATACGAAGTTTGATATGAGCGGCTTTAACGAAGAGGTGAAGAAGGATGTTCATGAAGAGAAATTTCCTATCGATTTAGAAAATGCTTTCAATATGGGTGTTTCCTTGAGCAAATAATACTTCAAACCAGTGCAGTCTGTTCACTAGAATAGGCTGCTTTTTATTATTTTTATCCTCGTGTTACAATAAATACAGCTGTTAAAATCAACAACGAGATTTCGAGAATGGTTTTGGTTTCTAGAAAATATAAAATAAAAACAATTTTATAAGAGATTTTAGTCCTATAGAGGATAGGGTGAAAGTTTTAAAGCATAATAAAACGATGTATAACACTGAAACAGATCAGTAGGGAGAGCGGAATGAAAATAGTTGTAACAGATTCGAAATTTGTAAATCCTGGAGATTTATCTTGGAAAAAGTTTGAGGAGTTTGGCGAAGTCGAAGTTTTTCAAGATAACGAACCTGAAGCTTTGAAAGCCTGCGAAGATGCAGATGCTGTATTGATCAATAAGACGAGGATAGATGAAGCCTTCTTAAAAAGCTGTCCAAAGATTCGGTATATCGGAGTAACAGGAACAGGCTACGATGTAATCGATGTAGAGGCCTGTAGAAAAGGAAATATTGTTATCAGCAATTGTCCGGAATATGGAACAGATATTGTGGCAGAATATACCTTCGGGCTTATTCTTCAGTTAAGCCATGAGTTTGATAAACATGATACAGCTATTAGAGAAGGCAGATGGAACGAGGAAAGCGGGTACTGCTTTTGGCTGAATAATCCCTTTGAATTACAAGGGAAAACTTTAGGCATCATCGGCTATGGGAGAATTGGAAAGAGGGTTTGCGAGCTTGCCAAGGCCTTTAAAATGAAGGTTTTAGTTAATAATGGGATAGAAAACTCAGAAGGAGAAGTTTCTTTAGAAGAGCTTCTTACGCAGTCGGATATTGTAACTCTTCACTGCAATCTGACAGAAGAGAATAAAAGATTTGCAAACAAAGAATTCTTTGATCGAATGAAAAAGGAAGCCTATTTTATCAATGTTGCCAGAGGCGGTCTTGTAGAGGAAGAAGATTTAAAACAGGCTCTAAATGAAGGAAAGATAAAGGGAGCTGCTGTTGATGTTGTTTCAAAAGAACCTATTGAGAAGAGAAATCCTCTTCTTGAAGCTCAAAATCTCTTAATCACCCCTCATATAGCCTGGGTGGCGAAAGAGGCGAGGGAACGAATTATAAATATCAGTTATGAAAACCTAAAAGCTTTTCTCGAAGGTAGTCCTCAGAATAGAGTAGGAGAATAGATGATGAAACTTCAGAACGAATTATTGATAAGATTGATAACGGACGCAACACTAGCCCTAGCGCTGACAGCGGCGATTGTTATTACAAATTTAGCTCTTCCGATTAAGATATTATTAGGTTTATGGCTTATAATAGAGATTATAGCAGTATACAGAAGTATAAAAAGGTGGAAGGATCAATAGTTTTAAGTCATAATAGGATAGGAATAGAAGTGTTTTCTTGGAACCCACTTTAAAAATCAGGATGGCTGCGTCATTTTGATGCGGCTTTTTTTATGAGGAGGAATTATGAATACAAGGTTTTTAGCAAGACAGGCTGCTGTAGCAGCGATTTATATGGTTTTAACGATTGTTTTATCGGGGATATCTTACGGTCCTCTGCAGTTTCGGGTATCAGAAGTAATGACCCTTCTGCCTTTTTACAATAAGGAATATATCTGGGGAATTACAGTCGGGTGTATTCTAGCGAATATCGCCAGTCCTTTTGGAATTGTGGATATTATTGTCGGATCTTTTGCAAGTTTTCTAGCAGCAGTAATTATGAGCCGGATGAAAAATATTTGGCTGGCTTCTTTAATGCCTGCGATTACGAATATTCTAGTGGGTGTGCAGATTGCCTTAATGAGCAGCGAACCGTTGAATTTTTTCGTTGTAACAGGGCAGATTATGCTCTCCCAGTTTATTATCGTAACGATTATCGGTGTTCCCTTATTTAAAGTTTTAACGAAAAACAAATCTTTTGTAAATATGCTGGAATTAAATGATAAAAAGAGCTTTAGAAGCTAAAGAGAGCCTTGAAATATGATATACTAAAATACTGATATTGTTCAGTAAAGGAGGATACTATGTTTAAGACTAGAAAAGGCGACACTCTTATTATTCGTTTGGAGAAGGGTGAAGAGCTTGTAGAAAGTATTATAAATATTTGCGAAGAAGAAAAAATAAAGACAGGTATCGTTTCGGGTATCGGAGCTTGCAGGGAAATTGAAATAGGATACTTTAATACAGATAACAAAGAATATTTTTCAAAACAATTTGAAGGACATTTAGAAATTGTATCTCTTTCTGGGAATTTCAGCCATATGAAAAGGGAACCTTATGGGCATTTCCATATGGCTTTTTCCGATGAAGATTTAAATCTCCATGGAGGGCATTTAAATTCTGCGGTTATTTCAGCAACAGGAGAGATTTTTATCCAAGCAGTGGATGTGGAAGTGGATCGTGATTTTAGCGAAGAAATCGGATTGAACCTCATGGAATTTCGAGGTGAATAATGTGAAGACCATTGGTATATCAGGATCGGTCATGGAAGGTGAATTCAGTCCAATATTAACAGTAAGGGAAACCTATCTGAATGCACTTAATGTTAATGGATTTGCACCTATATTATTTCCCATATTAGAATGTACGGATTGGATGGATGATATTTTAGACCGAATTGACGGGGTTGTGATTCAAGGCGGCATCGATGTATCTCCGTTAACTTATGGGGAAAATCCAACCCTTGAAAGTCTTGATTTTCATCTTACGAGAGACCAGTTTGAATTAAAACTAATTGAAAAGTCTTTAGAGAGAAAGATACCCATTTTAGGGATCTGCAGAGGGCTTCAGATTATAAATGTCTATTTCGGGGGAACTCTTCATCAGCATCTTTCCTTGGAAGATGCGGCGGTGATTCATCATCGAAATAGAGAAATAAAAGAAACCAAACATTTTATCACAACGAAAGAAGGAAGCATTGCAAGACGATGTTTAGGAGAAAGGCCGATTGTAAATTCCATTCATCATCAAGGGATTAAGGATCTTGGCAGAGATCTTATAGCCACCTCCTATGCCGACGATCAGTTAATAGAATCTATAGAGTACAAAGGAGAGGGATACCTTCATGGTGTACAGTTCCATCCGGAACAGATGACGGGAGATGGGGCAAAAAGAATTTTCAATGATTTTTTCGAAGAGGTGAAGAAATATCATGAGTAAGTTTATAGGAATTTTATGCTGGTCGGATATTATCTGCGGATTAAAATATCAAAGTATTAATACAGCTTTTTCAGAAATGATTGAAAGGGCAGGGGCCGTTCCCATAGTTTTCCCTCAGATTGAAGAGATGGAAAAAGTAAATCACTATCTCAATCTTGTAGATGGTATTTTGCTAATAGGAGGGTCTGATATCTCTCCTCATCTATATGGGGAAGATCCTCAGCGCTATCTTTGGGATACAAATCCAAGAAGAGACATTGTAGAAATGAATATTCTCAAGAGAGCGATGGAAAGAAAAGTGCCTATCCTTGCAATCTGCAGAGGGATGCAGCTTCTAAATGTGTATCTAGGCGGGGATCTTTATCAGGATATTTATGAACAGAAAGAAGATGTAATGGTTCATAGTTTCCGAGAAGATAAAAAAATTGCCTACTATCATAATATCTATATGGAAGAAGGCAGCCATATGGAGAAGATCTTTGGCAGGAAAACATTAGTCAACAGCTATCATCATCAAGCGATACGAAAACTGGCAGGAGATTTAAAAGCTACGGCACGTGCAGGTGACGGGATTATCGAAGCGGTAGAATATAAAAATGAGGATCAGTTTATTCTAGGAGTGCAGTTTCATCCAGAGCTTATTCAAGATAATTTAAAATTCAAAGATATTTATAAATATTTTGCGTCCAATCTATAGTAAAAGTTGAAAGCTTTTGAAAAGCTGTGTAAAATAGAATGAGGCTGTAATCCTTTTCCGATTGCAGTATTCTATTGAAAGGAAGTAGCTATTATGATCCTAGTTGAAAATAAATCAAAAAATCCGGCATACAACCATGCCCTTGAAGAGTACTTGCTGAGTACTGGCGAAGATGTTTTTATATTATGGCAAAATGAACCTACCGTTCTTGTGGGGCGCAATCAAAATGTATATAAGGAAGTAGATATCGAGTACTGCAATGATAAAGGAATCCACATCGTTAGAAGGCTTTCCGGAGGCGGTACGATCTATACAGATCTTGAGAATATGCAGTATACCTTCATAACAAGAGAGCAAGAAGGGGACTCCTTTAAATATTTTGCAGCTCCGATTATCAATGCTTTAAAAAAACTGAATATTAATGCAGAATTTACAGGCAGAAATGATATGGTTATCGATGGAAGAAAATTTTCTGGAAATGCCCAATATCATCAAGGCAATCGTGTTCTTCATCATGGAACGATTCTTTTTAGTGTAGATATGTATAATCTTCAGAATTGTCTAACGCCGAATAAGAAAAAGTTTGAAGGAAAAAATGTTTCTTCAGTAAAATCGAGAGTAGGGTTTTTAAAAGAATATACAGATAAAACGATTCAGGAATTTATGGATGTATTAGAAGAAGAAATCTGCAAAGAATATGGTATTATAGAAAGATACGATCCAAAAGATATTGAAGAACAGGTTTTAAAGATTCAAAAGGAGCGCTTTGAGTCGAAAGAATGGAATTTTGGACAAAATCCGAAGTTTTCAGTTGATATTATTGAAAAACATCCCTTTGGCCTTGTGGAATACGGAATCAATGTGTCTAAAGGAAGAATTAAAGAGATAAAAATCAACGGCGATTTTTTCGGCAGGAAAAATATCAGCGGCTTGGAAGACCTTTTAAGAGGACAGCTCTTTGAAATCAAAGAAATCACAAATGTATTGAGCCAAATAGATATAAACGATTATATTCAAGGGGCTCAGAAAGAAGATATTATTAATGACTTATTTCAGGAAGGTGAGGTATAAATATGGTTTTAAAGAAACCGGAGTGGATGAAAATTAAAGTACGCGGAAGCGGAAAGTTTATGGCGGTAGAAGATCTTTTATCCGACTTGAATTTAAATACAGTCTGTGTGGAAGCAAACTGTCCAAACAAAATGGAGTGTTACGAAAGAAAAACATCCACATTTATGATATTAGGCGCAAATTGTACAAGAAACTGCAAATACTGTAATGTAACATGCGCCCGTCCAGAGGAAGTAGATCCGAAAGAGCCGAGAAATTTAGCCACAGCTGTAGACCGTTTAAAACTAAAGCATGCTGTAGTGACTTCTGTAACACGAGATGATCTTGAAGATGAAGGAGCAAATCAATTTGCGGAAGTGATTCGTGAGATTCGTAAGCTTAACAGCGAAGTAACGGTAGAGGTGCTTATACCAGATCTTCATGCTAAAAAGGAACTTCTTGATATTATATTTGCAGAAAAACCGGAAGTTCTTAATCATAATATCGAAGCGGTAAGATCTATTTTTAAAACCGTCCGCCCTCAGGGGGATTATGAAAGAAGTCTTGATGTCTTAAAGCAGGCCAAAGAAAGCGGATTAGTAACTAAGTCTGGCTTTATGGTAGGGCTGGGAGAAACAAAAGAAGAAGTGTTTGAGACATTAGAAGATCTTCGTTCTGTTGATTGCGATATGGTAACGATAGGACAATATCTCCAGCCTACGAAAGAGCATTTTGAAGTACAAAGATATGTAACTCCAGAAGAATTTGACGAATACAAAGCAAGAGCTTATGAACTAGGGTTTAAACATGTAGCTTCAGGTCCTTTTGTCCGCAGCTCTTATCACGCACAAGCATTATAATATAAAAGAGAGTAGAAATACTCTCTTTTTTCGAGGTATAAATATGAATAATAAGATCAACTATCAGAAAAAATTAGATCAGCTGCTGGAAAGTATTGAAGGTACGCCAAAGCTGCTCCTTCACAGCTGCTGCGGTCCCTGTTCTTCTTATATATTGGAATACTTGACAGAGTATTTCGAGATCTTTCTTTTGTATTATAATCCGAATATTTATCCGGAAAAAGAATATTGGAGAAGGCTGGAAGAGCAAAAGGATGTCATCGAAAAAATAGAAAAAACAAATCCTATTCATATGATCGAAGGGGAGTTTGAACCAAAAGATTTTTACGATTCGGTAAAAGGTCTAGAAGATTCTGGCGAAGGTTCCGAAAGATGTTTTTCATGCTACCGTTTTCGTTTAGAAGAAGCGGCAAAAAAAGGAAAAGAAAAGGGCTGTGATTATTTTACAACAACACTTTCTATTAGTCCTTATAAAAATGCCTCTAAACTCAACGAAATCGGTCAAGTCATGGAAGAAAAGTATAATATTAAATATCTCTATTCTGATTTTAAGAAAAAAGGCGGATATCAAAGATCTCTTGAATTATCGAGAGACTACGACTTATATCGGCAGGACTATTGCGGATGTGTTTTTTCAAAAAAAGAGAGAGACGAGAGAATAGAAAAGCGGTAGAACCGCTTTTTTTTATTTTCAAGTATGAAGTTTTTAAGGAAAGCAAGTTCCCTGTGCAAATAATTTGAAGAAATACAGGGCTTTGGTAAAATTGTATTAGAAACTCATGAGGATATAGATACATTTCTGGCACCGGGAATGTAAAAATAGTATAGAAGTCATGGGGAGAGATGTGATAGAAAAATTAAATCAGTATTTTAAAATCAAAGAAAGAAATTCATCATTTAGAACGGAAATCTTTGCAGGAATAACAAGTTTTATGACTATTGCCTATATATTGGCAGTTGTTCCGCTGAACTTGTCTGAGGTAGGTATGGATAGACAGTCTGTATTTACTGCAACCGTTGTCAGTTCGCTGATAGCAACCTTTCTTGTAGGTGTTGTAGGGAATTTTCCCTTTGCATTGGCACCGAGTTTAGGCATTAATTCCTTTTTCGCCTTTTCAATTATATTGGGTATGGGAAAAAGTGTGGAATTTGCCATCACAGCAAGTCTTATCTCTGGAATATTGCTTCTATTAATGACCATTTTTAAAATTAGAGAATTATTGTTTGATTTGATACCTGCATCTTTAAAATTAAGCATGGTAGCGGGGATCGGGTTTTTTATTACCTTTATTGGTTTGAAAAATGCCGGTATCGTAGAATCGGGAGGTGCTGTTTTAACACTAGGCCGATTAAATCAGCCCAGTGTTTATTTAGCCCTATTGGGAATCGTTTTACTAGGAATATTAGAATATAGAAAAGTAAAAGGCTCTTTTATTATTACAATTTTATCAGTATCCGTAATCGGAATCTTTTTTGGAGTCACAAGGCTGCCGGAGGCAGTTGTCAGTCTGCCTCCTTCAATGGAACCGACTATGTTTCGATTTGAATCGATTGAAAATATATTAAGTGTGGAAATGGTTATCAGTGTTTTTACCTTTCTATTCGTTGTTATTTTTGATACGATAGGAACTTTGGCAGGTCTTGCTTCAAAGGCGGATCTTTTAGATGAAAACGGCAAGCTTCAACATATCAACCGTTCTTATTTGGCTGATTCTATCGGAAGTATTGCTTCTAGTATCTTTGGTACAAGCATGATCGGGACAACTGTCGAGTCGGCAGCTGGAATTAAGGAAGGAGGAAAGACAGGGTTAACTGCATTGGTAACGGCAATTATGCTGGGATTGGCACTGCTATTAAGTCCGATTTTCCTAGCCATCCCAAGTACTGCTACTACACCGGTATTAGTTCTGGTCGGATATTCTATGATGTCTGTCATTCAGGTGCTGGATTTTACCGATATTACAGAAGGACTGCCCGCGTTTTTAACGGTAATTATGATGCCTTTAAGCTATTCTATAGCTGACGGGATTATGGTGGGAATATTAAGTTATACATTTTTGAAAATACTAACAGGGAAAACGAAGGAAGTATCCATTCCGATGATCGTACTTTCAGTCTTGTTTATCCTAAAAATTATATTTATATAAAAGGAGAAAAATATGAAAGCTTACAAAGGCAATATAATATTTACAAAAGATGCATCCGATTTTACGATTTATGAAGACAGCTATATTCTTGTTGAAGATGGAAAAGTAAAAGATATCGTAAAAGAAGAACCGGATTGCGAAGTAGAGGATTTTGGGGAGAAGCTAATCATACCTGCTTTCAACGATATACATATTCATGCTCCTCAGTTTACAAATTCCGGAATCGGATATGATGAAGAATTGATTCCATGGTTAAACAAATATACCTTCCCAACAGAGGCGAAGTATGCAGATCCAGAATTTGCGAGAAAAATCTATAAAAGATTTATTGAAATCTTGTGGAGATACGGCTCAATGAGATCCGTTGTATTCTCAAGTCTTCACAAAGAAGGAACGGAAATCCTTTTTGATTTGTTCAAAGAATCCGGTTTAGGCGCTTATATCGGCAAAGTAAATATGGATCGAAATTCAACAGAGGATTTAATAGAAACAACAGAAGATTCTTTAAAAGATACACGAGAAATTATCGAAAAATACAGAGATGAAAAACTAGTGAAGCCGATTATAACACCTCGATTTGTCCCAAGCTGTACAAATGAGCTTATGGAAGGACTTCAGGAGATTATCAACGAAGAAAAACTTCCAGTACAGTCTCATCTTTCAGAGAATGTGGGAGAAGTAGAGTGGGTAAAAGAGCTTCATCCAGACAGCGAAAATTACGGTTCCGTATATGATAAATACGATATGTTCGGAACAACTCCAACGATTCAAGCACATTGTGTATATTGTACAGAAGAAGAGATGAAAATGATGGAAAAACAAGATGTCTATGTGGCACACTGCCCCACATCAAACCTTAATTTAATGAGCGGTCTTGCTCCGATCAAAGAATATTTAGAAAGAGATATAAAAGTAGGGCTAGGGACAGATGTTGCCGGCGGACATACATTTAATATGATGCAGGTTATCACTTCTGCAATACATGTGAGCAAGATGTACTGGTTATACGTTGATAAGAATAAAAGTCCTCTAACAACTTCAGAAGCTTTCTATATCGCAACAAAAGGCGGCGGGGAATTCTTTGGAAACGTGGGAAGCTTCGAAAAGGACTATGCCTTTGATGCTTTAGTAATCGATGATTCCGATCTAAAAGACTTGGATATTCCAGTAAAAGAAAGATTAGAAAAAGTAATTTATATGGGTGAAGACAAGCATATTGTTAAAAGATTTGTAGAAGGAAATGTAATTGAAAAGCCTTTTAATTAATAAAAATTACCGATGTAGAAATGCATCGGTTTTTTGTTGTGTTTTATTAGATAATATTAATAAATAAATAAATAAATAAAGAAAGTAAGAGTGATAGAGTGAAGTTGATGATGAAAAATGATAAAGACGCTCATTTTTCTGTTTATATCAGTAAACGGTTTTAAACATTCTTCTTAGAACTATTAAAGAGGATGATTATTAAACTAAAAAACTTAAAGTTATTTTTTATCTAGATCCTATCGAAATAAATAAGCTGCACCTAGCTGAGAGTATTTGAGTGAAAGGGTAGTGAAGCGAGTCGTAGGCTAAAAATACTCAATCCCTATTACTTCCTCTTAAATTCTACTCCCTATTTTTCCTCCCTAATCCCCTCTTGACATGTATGGCGTGTGATGGTACACTTAGGACAACGACAAATATTTTTTTACCATAACTGTATGGTGATATATGATACAAAGCATACATCTACAGTTGAAAGGAGGGGCCATGTATACACTTGATTTGCAGTCAGAGATACCGATTTATAAACAAATTGTGAAGCAGACAAAAGAGATGCTCATTCGAAAAGTGCTGCAGGATGGAGAGAAGATGCCGTCAATACGAGAACTCGCATCGATATTATCGATCAATCCGACTACAGTGGCGAAGGCATATGAAGAGTTGGAAAGAGAAGGGATACTAGTGAAAATTCAAGGAAGAGGCAGTTTTATTTCTTACGATGAACAGGATAAAGCCCTCAGAGTAGAAGAAAATTTAACACAGCTTGCTTCCGTATTCAAAGAATTAAAATTATTAGGTTTTCAGAATGATGAAATAATTACCCAGATGAAAGACATACTTTCCACGCTGGATTAAGGAGGATGAAATGTATTTAGAAATAGAAGATTTATCGAAAAAAATAGGGAAACAGACCATTTTTGATCATGTTAGTTTCGCAGCGGAAAAATCCGACGTGATAGCCCTTATAGGAAGAAATGGATCAGGAAAAACGACATTGCTGCAAAATATAATGACGGTGATGACACCGGACAGCGGGGATGTTCTTATTGAAGAGAAAAGTGTATATGATAATCCAGGGCTTTTAGAAAAGATGGTTTTAGTTCCAGACCGCTTTGACTATTTTAAATTTACGAATCTTAAAAAAGTTATAGAATATTTCGCTATTCTTTATGACGGATTTGATCGAAAAAGGGCTATGGATGAATTCAATGATCTGGGAATCTCGATAAATAAGTCCATGAACACATTGTCAAAAGGACAGCTTACCTTAACGGCTATAATATTAAATTTATGTACTGGAGCAGAAATCATGC
>JAAZME010000128.1 GCA_012798975.1 Gallicola sp. | reverse complement strand
TGCTATATGAATCCCGCTGGCAGATGCTTGAGAAAGGGAATGGGTTACTCCCGATCCGTCTCCTACACAGTAAAGCCCTTTTATTCTCGTCTCTAGTTTATCGTTGACTTCTACTACGGAATTATAGAATTTAACTTCTACACCGTAAAGTAAAGTATCTTCATTTGCAGTTCCTGGAGCGATTTTATCCAAAGCATAGATCATTTCGATAATATCGTCTAATTGTCTTTTTGGAATCACTAAGGAAAGATCTCCGGCTGTTGCTTTAAGAGTCGGTCTTGTAAAGCATTTCTGCATTCTTCTTTCACTGGATCTTCTGCCTCTTACCAAGTCTCCGAAACGCTGAAGAAGAACTCCTCCTCCTAGCATATTCGATAATCTGGCAATGGATTCTCCATATTCGTTTGAATCTTTAAAGGGCTCTGTAAATGTATTCGATACTAATAATGCAAAGTTTGTGTTTTCAGTTTGAAGCTCAGGATCTGTATAAGAATGGCCGTTTACAGTGATTACACCATTCGTATTTTCTGTTACGACTTCACCATTTGGGTTCATACAGAATGTTCTCACAAGGTCATTGTATTTTTTAGTTTGGTAGACGATTTTACTTTCATACACATCGTCTGTTATATGTTTAAAGACTTCCGCTGGAAGCTCTACACGCACTCCGATATCCACTTTGTTGCTGCTCAATGGAATATCGTTATCTTTGCAGACTTTCGAAATCCACTTGGAGCCGGAACGTCCCGCAGAAAGAATTAAATCTTTACAAAAATACTCTTCTCCGTCGCTTGTCTTTAGATAGAATCCCCCGTCTTTTGCTTCTACAATATCAACAGTGACTCTCCATTTCATTTCTACTTTATCGCTGATGTATTCGCTCATCTTTTTAAGAATTTCAATATTTCTCTCTGTACCAAAATGGCGAACTTTCGCGTCTAATAAATGAAGATCATTGCGCAGTGCGATAGTTTTCAAATCAGAAGATGCTGTGGAATATAGTTTCGCCACACCTCCGTCAAATTCACAAAGCACATCATCTACATATTCCATTAATTCGATAGCTTCTTCCTCCCCAACATAATCGTGGAGATTTCCGCCAAAATTATTGGTAATATTGTATTTACCATCGGATAGAGTACCCGCTCCGCCAAAACCATTCATAATGGCGCATGGTTTGCAGCCTATGCATGTAGGTGTTTTACCTGTCTTAATCGGACAAATTCTTCTCTCAATGGGAAATCCTGAATCCACCATTAATATTTTGGCATTTGTATTCAATTTGGTAAACTCGTAAGATGCAAAAACGCCGCTGGCACCTGCTCCTACTAGAATGATATCGTATTTTTTCAACCTAATCGGTCTCCTTTTCTCTATCTTTAACGCTATATCTTACTATAGTATTATATAGACAACTCTTCGTTTCTGCAAGCTGTTAAATCCAGCCTTTTCGCCTAAAATAAATAATCATGCCGAGGACGATGGTAAAACACAGCATCCAAAACAAAGGAAAGGACATGGGATTGTTCTGTCCCGGCAGCATAAAGTTCATACCAAAGACTCCGGAAAGGAAGGTCAAGGGCAGGAAAATTGTCGATATAACTGTTAAAATCATCATTACATCATTTGTCCGATTCCCGATATTCGTATTAAAGGAATCGATCATTGACGTAATGGTATCTCTATAAATTTCTATTAAGTCGATCATTTGTATAATGTGATCGTACACATCTCTGAAATAATAACTTGTCACATCATCTATTAAGCTAAACTGTGATTTTGAAATAGAATTGATCACTGACCGAAGAGGCCATAAAGTTTTTCTCAGATAAATCAGATCTTTTTTGATGCGGTAGAGACTTTTTAAAGCGTCTTCTTCCGGATCCTCCATCATATTTTCCAAATCGTCAATCGTCTCTCCGATAATGTCGAATACGACAAAATAGTTGTCGACAATACGGTCGATTAAGGTAAAGAGCAGGGCATCCGTCGACTTATGCCTATAAGCCTGAACCGAGTCCAGCTTGTTGATAATATTATCAAAAAGATGATTGTCTCTTTCATCTACAGTAATCAGCACATCGTGTTTTAATATAAAGGAAACCTGATCGAAACGCATTTCCTCTGTCTCATTGTAGTCAGAATAGTCTACAATATCTGTTACTGCATAAAGGGAATTTCGATAAGATTCCGCCTTCGTTCTTTGGTCTCCAGATAAAATATCTTCTATAACCAAAGGGTGTATCGAATATAAATCTTTCAGCTTTATAATATCGTCTACATTTCGAAGACCAACCATGTATATCCAGTTTACATTGCCGTCGATAAGCTCTATATCTTCGATATCGTCTACTTCAGTCATATTAAATTCTTTTTTATTAAACGAAATAAAAAGGATCTGATCTTCAACAATCTCCTCTTTTTCTTTCGAAATATTGTCTAGAATATTCTGCAGTCGGTTCTCAAATTCTCGGCTCATCTTATCACCCCTTCTCTAGTTATATCATTCCTGAAAGGCTATTGTAAATCCCCTAGACTTAGAACAAGAGAAAGTCTTGGACTTTCTCTTATTCTACTTTAAATTTTCCAAATTCCTTCTGCATAATCGCGGATCGTACGGTCAGATGAGAACTTTCCGCAGTTCGCAATATTGATTAGGCATTTTCTCGCCCAGCCTCTGCGATCGGTATAATCTTTTCCGATCTGCTGCTGTGCTTTTTTATAAGATTCAAAATCTTTTAATACAAAGTATCGGTCTGCCTTATGGCCTGGATGAGGATCTATAAGACTCTTGTAGATTTCAAGAAGCATATAGGTTCCATCGTCGTCTAGTTTTTCATCCATCAGAAAATCTACAGCCTTTTTGATATCTGGATCTTTCATATAGTACTCCACAGGATTGTAGCTGTCGAAGATCTCTGCCAGTTCTTCCGTTTTTGCTCCGAAGAGATAGTTGTTTTCTAAGCCGGCTTCTCTGAAAATTTCCACATTTGCTCCGTCTAATGTTCCGATAGTGACTGCCCCGTTCATCATAAACTTCATATTTCCTGTTCCCGAAGCTTCTTTTCCTGCAGTAGAGATTTGTTCTGAGACATCTGCAGCAGGGAATAGTTTTTCTCCATAGCTTACATTATAGTTTTCTACAAAGACCACTTGAAGTCTTGAGTTTACTTCCGGATCTTCGTTGATCAGCCGTGCGACCTCGTTGATAAATTTAATAATCGCCTTCGCTCTAAAATATCCTGGAGCCGCTTTTGCTCCGAAGATAAATGTTTTCGGTGTGTATTCGATATCCGGATTTCTCTTCATTCTAAAATAGAGATCCAATATCTGAAGGGCATTTAGAAGCTGTCTTTTATATT
>JAAZME010000052.1 GCA_012798975.1 Gallicola sp. | reverse complement strand
GAAGACGTGCTTCTGCTTGAGCTTCTGCAGATAAAGGAAGATGGACCGCCATCTGGTCTCCGTCGAAGTCCGCATTATAAGCTGTACAAGCCAATGGATGAAGCTTAATCGCTTTACCGTCTACAAGAACAGGCTCAAATGCTTGGATACCTAGTCTGTGAAGAGTAGGGGCTCTGTTTAATAGGACTGGATGGTCTTTGATAACATCTTCTAAGACATCCCATACTTTAGAATTCTTTCTCTCCACCATTTTTTTAGCGTTTTTAATATTATGAGCGATATCTCTATTTACAAGCTCTTTCATTACAAAAGGTTTGAATAGTTCTAACGCCATTGTTTTCGGCAGACCGCACTGGTTGAATTTAAGTTTCGGTCCAACAACGATTACAGAACGTCCTGAGTAGTCTACCCTTTTACCTAACAAGTTTTGACGGAAACGTCCGTTTTTACCCTTAAGCATATCGGATAAACTTTTTAGAGGTCTGTTTCCAGGGCCTGTAACAGGTTTTCCTCGTCTTCCGTTATCGATCAAATCGTCAACAGACTCTTGAAGCATTCTTTTTTCGTTTCGAACAATAATATCTGGAGCACCGATATCCAACAGTCTTTTCAAACGGTTGTTTCGGTTGATTACACGGCGGTATAAGTCGTTTAAGTCGCTTGTTGCAAAGCGGCCTCCTTCTAGCTGAACCATAGGTCGCAGATCTGGAGGAATAACCGGCATCGCATCTACAATCATCCATGTAGGATCATTTCCAGACTCGCGGAAAGCATTAACTACTTCTAGTCTTCTTAGAATACGGATTTTCTTTTGGCCTGTAGCTGTTTCCAGTTCATCTTCCAATTCTTTAAATTCCGCTTCCAAGTCGATTTTTTCTAAAAGTTCTTTAATCGCTTCGGCACCCATACCCGCTACAAAGTCTTGACCTTCTATATAATTTTCGCAGGCTTCCATATACTCGTATTCTGTTAGAAGCTGCTTTTCAAAAAACTCAGTATCTCCTGCATCGATTACAATATAGCTGGCAAAATACAATACTTTTTCTAATGCTCTAGGACTCATATCCAGAAGAAGTCCCATTCTAGATGGAATTCCTTTAAAATACCAAATATGAGAAACAGGTGAGGCAAGCTCGATATGCCCCATCCTCTCTCTGCGGACCTTAGAAGTTGTAACCTCTACCCCGCATTTTTCACAAACAACACCTTTATAACGGATTCGTTTGTATTTACCGCAACTGCATTCCCAGTCTTTTTGCGGTCCAAAAATTTTCTCGCAAAATAAACCGTCTTTTTCAGGCTTTAAGGTTCTATAGTTGATTGTCTCCGGTTTTTTTACTTCTCCCCGAGACCAAGATCTGATTTTCTCCGGTGAAGCTAAACCTATCTTCATTGAATTAAAATTTGTTAATTCTACCAAGGAGCCCTCTCCTTTCTATTACGTTCTCGCGATTATTCGTTAATCTCTTCTTCAACAGTTTCTTCTACTGTACCCTCTTCTGCTTTTTCTACAGTCTCTTCGCTTTCCACGAAAATATCCTCTGTAGCTTCTTTGGCTTTTTCAGTCGGTTCTTTGTCTTTTTGATCCATTTCTTCTATATGTCTAAATTTAATAGCATTTTCTTCATTTTCTTTTAAAGATATTTCTTTTTTCTCTTTATCTAAAAGTTTTACATCCAAAGACAATGCCTGTAATTCTTTTATAAGAACTTTGAAAGATTCTGGTATGCCAGGCTCTGAAATATTTTCATTCTTAACAATAGATTCGTACGTCTTCACTCGACCTACAATATCATCGGATTTTACAGTCAATATTTCTTGAAGGGTATGAGCGGCACCATATGCTTCTAATGCCCATACCTCCATCTCTCCGAATCTTTGTCCTCCGAACTGCGCTTTTCCTCCTAGAGGCTGCTGCGTTACAAGAGAATAAGGTCCGATGGAACGAGCATGGATTTTTTCATCTACCATGTGGTGAAGTTTAAGCATATACATATAGCCGACAGTAACAGGATTATCGAATTCTTCCCCTGTTCTTCCGTCTCTTAACCAAATTTTACCTGTTTCAGGATAGCCTGCTTCTTTTAAAGCATCCACGATATCCCAGTCGCTTGCTCCGTCGAATACCGGAGTCGCAACTTTCCAGCCTAATTTGCTTGCTGCAAGTCCTAAATGCACCTCTAGGATCTGTCCCAAGTTCATTCGGGAAGGAACTCCTAGCGGGTTTAATACAACTTGAACAGGTGTACCGTCTGGTAGAT
>JAAZME010000085.1 GCA_012798975.1 Gallicola sp. | reverse complement strand
TTGTTTCTTGTACCTTTTCCAAGAGCTCTTTGTTCTCTATTTTTCCTTCCAGAAAGCCGATGGTTTCCAAACTGCTTCTTCCGCTGGCTAAAATTCTTTCATATTCCCCGCTTTGTTTGGGGTCGGTAAGTTTAATATTATTAACGCTAAAAGATCTGTCTTCTGCCAGTTTTCGTTCCCTGTTTTCTTTATAAAGCTTATAAGTATCCCGGTCGAGGATAAGAATCTGATCTTTTTCAATGTAGCGTGCTTCTAGAAAATAGTCCTTGGCGATTAATTCTTGAATATCTTTTACAGTTCGGCTGACAGGCAGCTGAGCGAAGAGAGCGAGATCTTCTATCATGACTACAGGATTATCTTGTATTTCCCGAAGATATTTCATATAGCGGCTGTTTAGAACCATACCATGACGGCCCTTCATAAAAGAAACAACACCGAAGCCGCTGCTGGCAAGTCCCAATAAAAGGAGAAAAGCTGGATTGTTCAAAATAAAGAAATTCAATAAAAAGAGAATTCCCAGAAAGATTGCCACAATACCAGCAGACTGCTGCAGAATATAGAAAAGCTGGTTTTTAGGACCCTGTACGCAGATCTTCGGATCTTTGTTGAGCGGCAGCTTTTCCGGAGGTCTTCTCGTTAAGACGGAGGATACTGTTTTTTGCAGCGTGTTTACAGAGCGGGTAATGGTTCTTTGAATCATATTGTTCCAGTCCATATAGTTTGGATGGATGTTTTTTTCTTTATAATCAGATTTAGAAGAATTGTCGTTTTCGCTTTTGTATTTATTTGACATATGTTCCTCCTTTATCATTAGTTTAAGATATGTTTCTAAGTCTATAGTAGCATAAAAAACTTCCCGCTACTTAGGAGACGGGAAGTTTTTTTCGCATTTTTAAAGACCTTATAGCGGTTAACAACTGTTAATCTTTTAAAGTTCTCACTGTATCAAAGAGTTCTTTGTTTTTGCCGATAGCATCCGCATTTCCGATAACGGTGATATAGTTCTGGTCAAGAGATTCTTTTAAAAGAGGAATGATCTCTTTAAATTCTTCTATATCGGCCTCGATCGCTTCTTCCATCGCTTTTTTAGTGTCTTCAGGTGTTTGTCCTGTGATATAGAGAAGAAGACCCAGTTTGCCTTTGGTGGCATTGGTTGTAGGAGGATCGAATTTATTTAAACTGCCGATAATAAATGTTTCCAGTTCTTTTTGAGGAAGATCCAAACCTTGTATGATCTCGGGAAGATTTTTGTATATATCCAAGGTTTGTGCAATATTCGGATCTCTGTAGGAATAAAGTCCGAAACGTCCGCTTCTGGAAATTCCCATGCCAGTACCGTAGGCGCCTCCCTGTGCCCGTATAAAGGAATAAAGATAGGTGTTGGATAATATGTTTGAAAGGACTTCAAAGGAACCTTTATAACCATTCGGGAAGGCAAGAGGGCCTGTTTGGACCACATAATTGATATTGGCTGAGGTTGTAATACCTTCATTTTTCGGTTCCAATAAAAATTTGAGATCATAAGCTTCATGCTCGAGATCCGAAAGTTTTTCAAGATATTTTTCAACGGCTTTTAAAGCATTTTCTTTCTCTTCTGTTGTAATATTTACAATCAGCTTGTTCTTGTTAAAAATCTTTTGAGACAGCTCATGAAGACAAGTTAACAAAGATTCGGCTTTTTCGTCAAAATGGTCTTCTAGGTCCACGATAAAGTCATAATAAGAGAGTCCGCCGATTTTTTCGTCAAAAGCCCCCTGCTGGGAGTAATTGCTGCGGTTGCGCATTAAAGCGTATTGATGGCCGCTTTCGACAAATCCGTTTTCTAATTTCAATCGGATCATTTGAAGAATTTCCTTTAGGCGTTTTTTATCTTCGAATTTTGTAAAACGAGTCGTTTCATCGATAAGGTCGAACATTTTATCTAGAAATTCCGGTTTTGCCTTTGCGTGGATGGAAAACTTCTTGGTATAACTGTTTTCTTTTTCTAGAAAATAACTGCTTAAGGAAGAATGGATGCCTCCTGTATAAAGATATTCTTCTGTGCCTAAACGCTGATAGCTGTAGTTTTTCGTGTCCATAAGACCAATGGCGTCGCTTAAAAGAGACAGAGGTTGAATTTCTTCTTCTCGGATAAAGTCCAGATTAAAAGCTAAGGTAAAATAGTCGATTCTTTGTGTAAAAAGATCATGAATAAGAATCGTAGTTTTTCCTTTTTGAATCTCTTCGGTAGGGATTTCCAGTGCTTTTGCTTTGATATCGGATAAGGATAAAGCCGGAATAGTTTCTTTTTCTTCAGCAGTATCTTCTTTGTTCTGCATTTCTTCAAGTATTTTATTTTCTTCGATAATCTTTACTATTTCTTCCTCGGATAAAGAAGATTTGTATTCTTGAAGAGCGTTATGAACATCTTGATCTTTTTTTGTGTTCAGACCTTCTTTTGCTTCTAAAGAGATCAGAACCTTGTGAGGATTATCCAAGATTTTTTCTCGTACGAAATTCTCGTAGTAGTCCGTATCGATGGCATCTCTTAATTCATCCAACAGTTTGTTGAATTTAAATTGAATTTTCGGATCTTCATCATAGAGCCAGCTCTCTAAGGACTGGATCATATAGATTACACCTTTAGTAGGGTAATTGTCGCATTCCCGAAGCTGGAATTCAATTTTATTGAGGCTTGCTAAAAGTTCTTCTTTTGAAAATCCTTTCTCTACGGTTTCTCGAATAGAGTTTTCTATAATTTCAAAGAATTCATCTCTTCTATTTTTTGAAGTGTTGATCGCGCAGATTCCCATACCCTGCTGCAATCCGTCTGTGCTTAAAGTCATCGTATCTTCCCCTAAACCTGCTTTAAGAAGAGCATTTTTAACAGGAGAGGATTCTTCAGAGAAAAGGACTGCTCGTATAATAGAATTTGTTAGACTTTCTTTACGATTCTTTTTATCGTTGGTAAGGGCTCCATAGATCAAATAATCTTTATTATCTTCGGATTCTCCCGGTG
>JAAZME010000256.1 GCA_012798975.1 Gallicola sp. | reverse complement strand
TTGGGACTCCTCTTTTTACAAAAGGTAAAGCCAAACCATAGAAGTTCGCTAATTGCGGATCTTCATATCCTTGATGCGTTGGATATCGTTGAAACATTAAAGAGTTCGCCATTAAAACACTAATCCCTGGCGGAGCTTTTATTATTTTTATAATCGCTTGAACATAAAGGAAATACGCAGTATTTTGTTTTCGTCTAGTCTAACAATTGTACAACTATAATTTATATTTATTTAGTTTGTTATTAATCAGTTACATAGCTTTGGTTCGAATCCTAAAGAACCTCTCCCTTGATATATGATTCATACAGATAGTCAGGACTTTCGTAATACAGACTACTGTTAAAATCCTCTATTTTACGGGAAAGCCAAGAGTTATATACCTCAATAAGAGTTTCAATCGGCTCTTTATCCTGCTTATTACAAATATCAACAATAAGCCTTTTATATACTTTACCGATATCCCAATGTGTGGGTATCGAGTATTTTCCATCTGCAACATTATCAAATATTCCTTTTTCAATATGGAAGTCCTCAATTAATTCATCGGATATTTTATCAATATTTTCACTGTGGTATATATCGGCTAGATCATAGATATGCTGTAGCTTCTTTTTGCCAATAGCATTAACCACCACATTGCGATGATTTTCTGTTTTTCTGCCGATATGTTCGATCAGACTACAAACGAAAAACAGGTCGTTGTATTCCTTCTTTTCTCTTCCTGTCATACCTTAACCTCCTCACTTTTGATAAAAGTTAAACATTTAAGGGCTTCTGCTGTACAGAAATTTATTTGATGCGTCGGGCGTTTAAACTTAGCTAAAACCCAAAACTGTTCTCTGGTTAATACACCACTAACAAAATCAGAGATATAGTTATACACCTGATCGTTTGCCATTGCTCCGATTACAATATCATAGTCATGCTCTTTTCCATTTCTGCAATCAACAATGAAATCAAGCCACTCTTCTGTCATTTCAGTAAAATGTAAGACTTTCAGATTATCATTTAATTGGAAATTATAAAGATTGACAATAGGAATGTCATAGCGTCTAGCCCACCGTACAGCCTGTTCTTTCAATTCTGTACAATAAAAGCCTGTTCCAAAATCTTTGGCATACTTGCCTAGCCTTATTTCAGGGACTTTAATTATTTCTTTTCCTCCGTGATATACTTCCATAATTCTAATCTGATTACACAGTAAAAATACTAAAAGTTATTTATTTGCCCCTATAATACTTCTTGATTCGTAGTATCTGATCTGGTCTTTCAACTCCTGTATTTCTTTTTCAATGGATTCAGTCATCGAAATATTATGCTTACCGATGAAAGAAGAAAGCTTTTGCAATTCCTCCTGTACCTCCATTTTCTTGAAGCTGTAATAATAGCTCGAAGTGAAATCATATTCATCTTTAGTCATCAACAACTTTGTGATATCCTTTGGGGTAGTTTCGTCCGTTATATCAATCTTTGTTTCAAGGATAGAGGATATATATTCCAAATCTTCTTCTGTCGGACTATACTGTTTGTTTAGTACATCAAAATAGGATTCAAATTTCTTCTCTTTGGCATCCCATCCCAATTTAACCATCCCGAAACCATGTATAGAGTATGCCAATACTTTCTTGATCAGACCATACAACTCTTCTTTACTGACCAGAATATAGTCTTTCCCCTCATTGGTAGAAGAATCAAAGAAATAGGCAGGCTCAACATCAAAGTATTCAGCAATAGCCAATAAAGTATCTATTTTGGTAGAGTTGGATTTAATAATCTTATGCAGACTTTGCTCTGTCATATTCAGGTCTGAAGCGGCTTGCTTCATGGTAACACCTTTACGCTCGCATAATTCACGAATCTTAACCAGATAAACCATCGGATTGTAAATAATCTTAAAATCAAGACTAAATTAAACTAATAGTTTAGTCTTTGTGTTTTTATTTCTAATTTAGTGAAACAAATATAGAAAATAAATTTAGTATTTACATATATTCTATTGTTTAATTTCTAAAAAAGATTGCCTATGGAAAAAATCATTGTAACAACCGAGTCCTCCTTAGTTGAGATTATCGAAAAGATATTCGATAAGAAAATGCCCAAGGCTGCCGAATCGGAGCTTGAAAGAACATTCAGCATTAACCAAGTGGCTAAGATGCTGAGGCGTTCACATAAAAAGATATCCGATCTGGTAGCAGCAGGTATATTAAAAGTAACACCCGACAGACGAATCTATGAGAGTTCGATCAGGGAGTATAACCAAAATGGTAAAAAATAAAAATAGGTACAACAAGTAGTTGAAATCTATGAAAAGTCCTTTTTCATCCACCACATGAGAAAGAGTTAATAACGCCATCAGCGGGTGGCGTTATTTTTTGAACTGTTGAAAACTGATCAGGGTATTTCGCTCGTCGGGAGGAGTGGTCTCCCCCCTTGCCGCGAAGGCGATCCCCGACCGATGATGTTTTGGTTTTTAGGGAAGTGTTATTGGTAAGCTAGATTATTTAATCAGCTTTTCTGATATCCGAAATGAAAGTGTATTTGCGGCTTTGTATAGAAGCGATTTTTTGCTCGCTAAAAGGACGTTTGTAAAAACGCCGTAGCTCATTAGGGCGTTTTCTTTACGCTTCCGTTGCACTCCCACTAAAAACAGCCCTATGAGCCAAAGGTTTTCCCCTTTGGAATCTCCTTGGCGGTCTAATGACCGCAGTCGCTTTTGCGACTTTCTGATGACTGCAAAGATAATAAGCAGTCGATAAATGATTGTAAAATATTAGCTTAAAATTTTTAGATATGTCAGGATATGTTGTATTTCACATGAATAAAGCAAAGGGAAATGACTCCCGAATGACTGCTCATATAGAGCGTACCGTTCAGCCGAAGAACGTTGACCCCGAACGAACACACCTAAACAGAGAATTGATTGAGTTTCCTGAAGGGGTTACCAATCGCACACAGGCTATACAGCACCGAATAGAAACAGCAGGTATTAAACGGAAAATAACAAAAGATCAGGTACGGGTGATACGTGTTAATCTATCAGGTACACATGAAGATATGAAACGGATTGTAGCAGAAGGCAGAATTGATGAATGGTGTAAAGACAATGTCGATTACCTAAAAAAGCAGTTCGGAGAAAAGAATGTAGTATCGGCAGTCTTGCACATGGACGAAAAGACACCCCATATACATGCTTCGATAGTTCCCATTGTTATCGGTAAAAGAAGGAAAGCCAAAGAAGCTTCCAGAAAGAACAATGTAGCTCGCTTATGTGCCGATGATATTATGACCAGATCAAAAATGGAAGGTTATCAGGATTCCTATGCTTTGGCAATGGCTAAGTATGGTTTACAGCGTGGAATCAGAGGATCGGGAGCCAGACACGTAACCACAGCAGAATATTATCGAGATATTTTCGAACAGGCGGCAAGTGTGAAGATTGAACGGGATTTACTCCTACAACAAAATGAAGAGAAACAACAAGCTATCATCGAGCTACAGCAGAAAGAACAAGAAGAGGCTCAACGTTTAGCGACCTTACGTCAGGCAATAATACAAAAAGAATCAGAACTAGAGAAAAAAGAAAAACAGCTTCGGGAGGTCAAGAATGAAGTTGTACAAGTCGGCTTTGAAAAAACGGCTAAGGAAGCGGGAAAGGGTATTCTTGAAGGGGTTGGCAGACTGATGGGTAATCCGAAAGTGAAAAAGTTGGAAGCAGAGGTTGAAGTGTTAAATGCTGATATTGTCAATCTGGAAAATCAAAAGGAGCAATCCGAAAAAGAAGCCAAGATTATGATCTCTCAAAAGGAAAAAGAGATTGCCGAAAAAGACAAGCTTATCAATAGGCAACAAAGCAGACTCAACAAGCTGTTTGATGGCATACCGCTATTCAAGGAATACGATTTAATTGTCCGTTTATGTGAAACGATAAAGCTCCCTTTCGAGATTATCAAACAGATTTTTGCAGGGGAAAAAGTTCCTTTTTCGGGAGAATTGTATTCTCCTGAACATAAGCAGCATTTTAAGGCTGAGGGGGTCGTATTTTCGATTGGCAGCTCAAAGGAGAATAAACCACTTCTGGCTATTAATGGTTCTTATTTTGCTGATTGGTTCAGAGAGCAGAAAAGTAAGCTGCTCGAAAAGTTAGGAATAAAGCCTAATGAGCCGAAAAGACAGCAGAGGATGGGAAGGTAGTGTATTCTTGCTAACCAACGCTTCTTTGTAAGCTATAAATAAAAAATTCAAAGTACTATTAAATATTTTTATTTATAGCTTTATACCAAGCCAATTCTTTATATTTTTGATTTAAATATGGATACTGATCTTGTAAAATATAGGTTGTTAATCCACTGTGTTTATTTATCCTTTCTTTAATAAAATAGTCTGTATTTGCTTTATATACTACACAAGATTTAATATACTGTTGTAAGATTTCATTACCTTTTTCATCTAAAAACTGTGAATAATAATCTTGAAAATCAAAATATAGTTTTTTATAAATACGATCAAAGTGTTGTAAATTATTAAGAGGAATTTCTTCGTTAGTATCAATCGTATTTATGTATGAAGCTAATGCTTCTAATTGCCTTGTATCAATAACACTTATTGTTGCTGATCTGAATAACCCTTCTAAAGAATTAGAATAACCAAAATAATCCTTTGCAAAGGATATTAAATCTGGGGTATTTTTCCATATATGCTGTAGAGAATTTGGGTATATTGGAGTAAATCCGGGAGAAATGATTTCAGTTGATGATGCTACAATATAATTAGTTTTATTTCTCAATTCATATGCAACTTCAATTCCACTCATAAAGCAGCTCTCAAAAATAATAAATTCAAACATTTTGGGAGGTATAGATTTTGCAAAGTCTATCATTTCCATTTCATCCCCATTGTCATTCAAAATTGATCTGGGACTAATCATTGGCTCAGTTAAGGTATTTTGAGGCATCCAACCAGAAGAGTGAGAAAAAAGGATTAATCCATATTGACGAGCTGGATATAAATCCTGAATTTCGATTAAAAAATCAGAAAAAAATAAAGGGTCTGCCATATTAGCATATTTATAATTCTTTATTTTTTTTTGAGTTGCTTCATCTTTTCCAGAAGTTATCTCTACTAATGAAGGATATTCTTGTTGGGTTGAATATAGTATTATTATCTTTTGAGAAATATTTTTATCTATATTATAGGCTTGATTGATACTTTCTATTTTATCATAAACCTCGTCAGACAAGTTATTATTTCCTCCTAAGTAGAATATTAAAACTCCATCAGTTGAATTAGTAGATAATCCTTCTTCATCTTCACCAGTACAAGCTGTACATAATATTATTGCAAGTACAAATCTGATTATATGCCTCATTTTCAAAGTTAATAATATCTATTGTTTTATTATGGTATAAGTTATTTCTGCTGAAAATATTTCGATGTCTTTGTAATCAAACTGAGTTAAAACCAACTCTTTGATACTCTCTTTCTTATCTATTGTTGTCTGGAGAGAATAAATAGTATTATCAGTTTCTTGAAAAATCAATGTTATCTTTTTATTCTTAGAATTCTCATCCCAATATAAATCTTTTTTATTATAAAAAATATTCATTGTATTTTCA
>JAAZME010000167.1 GCA_012798975.1 Gallicola sp. | reverse complement strand
TAGATGAAGAGAAATGTTCAGATGAAGTATTGGATTATTTTAGTTCGCAAGGTGTTAAAGTTCGAAAATATGACGGTATCTATATTGATTTAAAAGAAATACCTGGAAAGAGCACGTTATCATTCGATCCTCAAAAAACGAATATGGATATATACGACAGTGTAAATCACAATGTACGATTTATAAAAGAAACAAATATCACGACGTTTATGAAAGCTATAAAAAACGATACAGAAATAAAAAATATGAAAAATGCTTTTATAAAAGATGGTATCGCACTCGTAAAATATCTTCATTGGCTGGAAACAGGTGTTCCAACGGGAAATGTTACAGAAGCAAGCGGTGCAAGCCGCCTGGAATCTTTTCGAAAAGAGCAGGGAGGTTATATCGAACCGAGTTTTAAAACTATTTCTGCCTATGGCGAAAATGCAGCACTTCCACATTATACGCCTGTTCCAGGACGTGTTTCCGATTTAAAGGAACAAGGGTTTTATCTTGTAGACAGCGGAGGGCAATATTCTGACGGGACTACGGATATTACTAGGACGATCGCTTTAGGCAGTCTGACCGAAGAAGAAAAAAGAGACTATACCCTTGTATTAAAGGCTCATATAGCTTTAATGAAAGCGAAATTTAAAGAAGGCACAAAAGGTGCGGCTTTGGATGCAATAGCAAGAAACCCTCTATGGAAAGAGGGGGTGGATTTTAATCATGGAACAGGCCACGGGGTAGGGTTTATGCTCTCCTGTCATGAGGGACCGCAGAGTATCAGCCCGAGAAATACAGAGATCGAAATCGAAAAGAAAATGATCACCTCCAACGAACCTGGTATTTATAGAGAAGGAAAACACGGGATTCGTATTGAAAATATTATGCTGTGTGTTGAGAGCGAAGAAACAGAATTTGGAAGATTTTTAGAGTTCGAATGTATTTCGTTCTGCCCCATTGATACAAAGCCGATTATAAAAGAGATGTTGACAAAAGAAGAAATAGCGTGGATTAACCAGTATCATAGAGACTGTTTTGAAAAATTAGCTCAAGGTCTTAGTGGAGCGGAGGCAGAATTTTTAAAAGAGGTGACAAAAAGTATATAGATGTTTAATATAGAAGAAGAATTAAAGAAAATCCCCCAAAAACCGGGAGTCTATCTTATGTTTAACAAGGATGACAAAATCATCTATGTGGGAAAAGCTATAAATCTTAGAAGAAGAGTTCATCAATATTTTGATAAAAGTCGAAACCGATCGCCAAAAGTAAAAGCGATGGTTGAGCATATAGAATATTTTGAATACATTATTGTAGACAATGAAGTAGAATCTCTTGTACTAGAATCTAATTTAATTAAGGAAAACAGACCTCATTATAACATTCTTTTAAGAGACGACAAACAATATCCGTATATTAAGATAACAAATGAAAGTTTTCCGAGGGTTTTAAAAGTACGCAGTGTTGGAAAAGATAATGGGAAGTATTTCGGACCGTATCCGAATGCTTATGCGGTGAATGATATTATCGATCTTTTTCATGAGATGTATAAGATAAGAGACTGTAATCTGAATTTTGACAAAGGCCAATATTTGAAAAGACCCTGCTTAAATTATTTTATAGAACGCTGCGACGGGCCTTGTGTAGGAAAAGCGGATAAAGAAAAATATCAAGAGCAGATTAACGAAGTCGAAGAGTTTTTGAAAGGCAAAGAGCAGAAAGTTATCAAAGAACTGGAAGCTAAAATGATGGATGAAAGCCGTAAACTAAATTTCGAATCGGCTGCAAAATATAGAGACCGGATCAACAATATCAGTATCATTTTAGAGAAACAGAAAGTTTCCAATGTAGAGGCTTTAGACATGGATATGATTTCTTTAGCAAGGGATGAAGGGATCATCTGCGCTCAAGTCTTCTTTATGAGAAATGGTAAAATTATTGACCGGGAACATTTCTTTTTAGAAGATGATTTCAATGAAAAGAATGAAGAAATCATGAGTTCCTTTATGAAGCAGTTTTATGTAGACCTTACCTACATTCCTAAAACGATACTAGTGGATATTCTTCCAAATGAAGCAGAAGGTCTCGGTGCCCTTCTTTCTGAAAAGCGGGGCAATAAAGTGGAAATAAGAAATCCTCAAAGAGGAGACAAAGTGGACTTGATGGAGATGGTCCGAAAAAATGCGAAGGAAATGCTTGAAAAATATATTGCACGTCATTTCAAAAGGGAAAGAAATATTCAGTCGGCAATATTAGATCTGCAAGAGTTAACAGGCATTCCTAACATCGATCGAATCGAGTGTTATGATATTTCCAACACTTCCGGGGTACAGTCGGTAGGGTCGATGATTGTTTTTACAAAAGGAAAAAAAGATCCGAAAGAATATCGGAAATTTAAGATAAAAACAGTAGAAGGGCCGGATGACTATGCTTCCCACCGGGAAGTCTTAACAAGGAGACTTAAAAGAGGTCTTATAGAAGAAAAGAAAGGCAATACAGCAACAGGCTTTGGCAAAATGCCGGATATTATTCTTATGGATGGAGGAAAGGGACAGGTAAATATCGCCGAATCCGTTCTTCAAGAATTAGGAACCAGGATACCTGTTTTGGGGCTTGTAAAAGATCAAGACCATAAAACAAGAGGGATCATCTATAGAAATAAAGAATATCCTTTAAAAGTAACGACAGCCATTTATCGTCTGCTCTATCAGATTCAAGAAGAAGCTCATCGTTTTGCGATCAACTATCATAGAAAGCTAAGAGAAAAAGCTCTTCAGGCTTCCGAACTCGATTCAATTGCAGGAATTGGTCAAGCGAGAAAAAAAGAACTGCTGAAATATTTTAAATCCATTGCAAAAATCCGCAAAGCAACGGTGGAGGAATTAAAGGAAGTGCCGAAAATTAATCAGCAGGCGGCTGAAAATATTTATAATTATTTTAAGGAGCAAGCCTAAATGAAAGGTATAAAATTAAGCAAATTAACTGAAAAATTAAATCTAGAGGTTGTGGAAAAAAGCACAAACTACGATGAAACCTTTATAACAAATCCAGAAATAAACCGGCCGGGCCTTCAGCTGGCTGGTTTTATGGAAGAATTTCCTTATCAAAGTCTTCAAATTATGGGGAAAGCTGAGGTTGCCTATTTTGAATCCCTTGATGATGGTCTGCGTTATGAAAGGATGAGGGGGATTTTTTCCTATGATATACCCTGTATGATTTTTTCTCAAAATGCAGAAATTCCTCAAGATATTGTAGATTTAGC
>JAAZME010000302.1 GCA_012798975.1 Gallicola sp. | reverse complement strand
TTTAAATTACTTGTTGTTATGGATTTATACAGTCGTAAAATTCTTGGAACACGTGTATTTAAACAAGATACCTTAGAACAATCAAAAGAATTTCTAAAAGAACTGGTAAAAGAATTAGACCTTGAAGGAGAATTGAAAGTGCTTCACGGAGATAATGGTTCGACTTTGAAAGGGAAAACCCTTAGTGTTCTGTTAACAGAATTAGGTGTTTTAGAAAGCCATTCTAGACCTCGAGTGAGCAATGATAATCCTCATATAGAGTCTTACTTCGGAACCGTAAAAACGCACTACAATTACCCTAAATACGGCTTTAAGAGTGTAAATCTGCACAAGAATGGGTCAATAAATTTGTAGAAGCCTATAACAATGAACCTCACAAATCACTAGATCATGTAACGCCAAATCAAAGACATCAACTAGAAGATCGAGAGATAAAAATGAAACGAAAAAAAGTACTAGAAGAATTTCAAAAGAAGCATCCAGAACGATTTCCAAATGGAATTCGATCCTACACAATGGAAAGATCAGTGTGTTTAATTCCAATGGATCATAAAGATATTCAAGAGATTCTGCAAGAAAATGATGAGTTCAGATCTTACTATCAAATTCCTGCAAATGAACCTCTAGAATTAGTTGAAATATTGTAAAAGAAATCCGTCAACTACCTTGACACCCATCGTCTATCACTCTTCCACTCTTCACTCTTTTTAATCTCTATTCTTTCTTTTCTTTATTATTTCCCCTATAATATCAACTCTATTAAAAGGTGTGATCAAGTAGAATCCGTCGATAGAGTCTTCTATTTTTTCCATAAACTCTAAGGAGAGGCTTACGGCTCTTTTTGAGGCTTCTTCTTTTGAAAGGTTTTTATATTCTTCGATGATATAATCGTCTACTGTGATTCCGGAGATTTCTTCGTCCATAAATACAGCATTTCTATGGCTTACGATGGGCATAATGCCGCCCATAATTTTTCCGTCTAGATAGTTTTTGGCAATCTTGATGTTTTCTACTGCTTGTTTTGAGAGACAAGGCTGTGTAAAGAACATATTTGCTCCGTGGGCTTCTTTTTTCATGGCTCTTTTAAGCTCTAAGCTGAAGTTGGGGGAGTTGATATTTAAGGCTCCTGCCACATTCATTTTGTTGGTGAAGAGATCTTCATTTAATTCGTTGATATATTTTGTCAAAAGGGCGGAGTTGAAGTTGAAGACAGACTTGATTTCGTCTTTTTCTGCTGTAGGAATCGGATCTCCCGTAACAATGATCAGGTTTAAGATATCTTCCACATTCAGTCCTAGTAAGAGTGCTTTCGTAGCGTTCAGGTTTCGGTCTCTGCAGGTAAGGTGGACGATGGGATCGATGCCGATTTCATTTTTCACTTTATAAGCCATTAACGAACTGTCGACTCTCGCTCTTCCTACAGGGCAGTCGGCGATAGTGATAGCATCAGCGCCTCCTTCTTTTAACTTCTTAACATTTTTCATATATTCGGATATTTCGATAGAAGCAGGAGGGTCGTATTCTACGCAGATGATTTTTTCGCCGCTGTTGATTTTCTTTAGGATCATATTATCCGCTACGTCGGACTTTAAGCGTTCGGATGGTTTTTTGCTGGTAATCCGAACTTCTTGGGTTTGTCTGCTTTCCACAGTAGTGCTCAGTCTCGAAATATATTCCGGTGTCGTTCCGCAGCAGCCTCCAAGGATAGTAAAACCATAATCCATAAAATCCGCCACGGTATTTCCAAAATAGGAAGGGCTGTTGCTGTAATAAGTTCTGTTGTTGATCACAGAAGGGTACCCGGCATTCGGGCTGATAAACATGGTTTTCGCAGGCAGTTTAATGGACTTGATATATTCCAAAAGGTGAAAAGGTCCAGCGATACAGTTAAGACCTGTGGCATCTACGCTTTCTAATGCGTTCATGTTTTCGAGAAGTGTTATTCCACGGTCTCCAGAGCGTGTAAAGCCGTCGGGATTGATGGCGAAGGAAGTGATAATATAACTGTCCGGCACTTGTGATTTTATATATTCTGTAAGCTCTTTTAAATAAAGATCTCTTGAAAATGTTTCGAAGAGAAAATATTTTAATCCCTTAGCTATAAAAAGATCTATAATCTTTTTATATTCTTCCAAGATCCCGTCTTCTGCATTTTCTACAATGGGTCCGATATCAGCGAAAATATAGGCATCTTGTCCTTCTACAGCTTCCATAGCGATGTCGCAGCCGGAGTTTATGATTTGTTCTAAGGTATCATCATTGCAGTTTAGATATCTTTTATTCGCACCGAAGGTGTTTGTTTTGATTCCTTTGCAGCCGGACTGCAGATATTCTTTGTGAATGGAAAGGACGGTATCTTTGTCGAAGATGTTTCCCATTTCACAAGCGGGCAAGGCCAGCTTTGACTTTGTTCTATAATAAGTTCCCATGGCTCCGTCAAAAACAATGGGAAAGTCTAATTCAAATTTATTCAACGATTTCTCCTATTCTTTAAATACATCTCGTGCCGCCATAACGCTGGCATTAGCATCTTTGCAATAGTAATCCGCTCCGATTTTCATCGCATAGTCTTCTGTTAATACAGCTCCTCCAACCATAATTTTGCAAGGATGGCCTGTTTTGCGGATGGCGTTTATCGTTTCTTCCATAGAGACTAAGGTTGTCGTCATAAGGGCGCTTAGTCCTACCAGTTCTACTTTGTTTTCAACAACAGCATCGACTACAGTTTGCACCGGTACATCTCTGCCTAAGTCGATCATGTTGTAGCCGTAGTTTTCAAGAATGACTTTTACGATATTTTTTCCGATATCATGGATATCTCCTTTTACAGTCGCTACGACAATAGTACCCTTTGAAATACTGGCATCGCCTTTTTCTGCGATAACTCCTTTTATAACCTCAAAAGCTTCTTGGGATGCAGTAGCGGCTTTTATCAGCTGAGGAAGGAAGATCACGCCTTTTTCGTAATTTTTGCCGACTTCGTCTAGTGCCGGGATAAGAAGAGTATCTATGATTTCGATTTCGGATTTTGTTTCTAAAAGTTCTAGTGTCATCGCTTTGACATCGTCTTTTAATCCTTTTGCGATGGCTTCCCCGATCGTCATTTTAGTACCGGCTGCTTTTTTCTTTTCTTCTTTCGGTCCCTGATCGATAAAGCGGGCGATATAGTCTTCGGAGTCGATATCATTTAGATTCAGTACTCGGAAGGCTGCTATGGCATCCATCA
>JAAZME010000066.1 GCA_012798975.1 Gallicola sp. | reverse complement strand
ATTCTCAAGTTTTTGCTGGAACCATTCTCGAAAATGGCACAATACAAATCCTAGCGAATAAGGTAGGATTTGTATTGTGCCATTTTCGAGAATGGTTCCAGCAAAAACCTGAGAATCTGTTTTTTTGCCTACCGGTACAGATTCTCCAGTAATACTTGCCTCGTTGATATGTCCTTCCCCAGAAAGTACGGTACCATCGACCGGAACTTTTGCCTCAGTTTTGACAAGCAGAATATCACCCTCGTCTACATCATCAACATCAACTTCTTCAAAGCTTCCATCGGCCATCTGCTTTAATGCACTTTCTGGAGCCATCTCTGTCAATTCTTTGATGGCAGATCGTGTATGATTTAATGTCCGCTGCTCTAAATATGCACCGAATAAAAACAGAAAGGTCACAATTGCCGATTCCTCAAAGTTTTGAATAATAAAGGCTCCGATAACGGCGATAGTTACTAAAAGATCGATACTGATGACCTTTACTCTAATCGCTTGAAAGGCCTGTATGGCTATCGGCAAAACACCGATTATGGAAGCGGCAACTAAACCACCTATGGCCATTCTTTCATTATGTAAGACCCAGTGATTAAAAAAGGCGAATACAATGAGCAGTCCACTTATAATGGTTATTTGTTTTTTACTTCTTAAAATAAATCCTTGCATAATTTCTCCCCCTTGATTCCTTTTTATCATGAAACAAATGCTAGGAATGTTTTGTTCCTATCTTCATTATAGCAGAAGGGAGAGGGAGCAAAATTGATTTGCGTCAACATTATCAATTAGGGGTACAGATTAGTGTGTTTATTTAAAAGAAAAGGGAATATATAATATAAGTATAAAGAATAAAATAGTACTTTTCAAAGATGGAAAGGAGATACAAATGAAGACTTTAACAGAAAAAAGAGGACTTAATTATACAACATTCTTGGTTGTTGTATTAGCAGTAATAATTGCAAACACTTTACTTTTAGAAACAGGTATCGGTATTGATCTTCTCATTCGAATCCTTTTGGTTGCAGCATTTTATTTTGCCAATCGGAAGCTTATAGATGTGTTTTTTAAAGGATAGAGGGGATTTGCCTAAGACATAAACGTATAAAAGAATAAAATGGGATTTTCCTGATTGTCTTATTTTTGATTATCAGGTCTTTTTTGAAAAAGGACTTCTAGGGTCCTAGAGGCTTTTCATTGTTAATATGGAGAGAACGCTGCGGGATATTTTAAGAAGTAGAGAGGTTAGAAGAACTAAAAATCCAAGGGATGTCCCTTGGATTTTTTTATTTTATAACAACACGATGATATACTTTTTTACCTTTTTTAATCACAAGTTCGCCTTCTTTAAAGTCTTCTTTTGTAATCACTTTAGAAGGGTCTGCTACGACTTCTCCATCTAAACGGATACCATTTTGCTGAATAAGGCGTCTTGCTTCACCGTTGGATTTTGTAAGGCCAAGCTCTGTTAAGAGAGCTAATAGTCCCATTCCTTCGTCAAACGCAGAAGCATCCATTTCCGTAGAAGGCATATTTTCATCGGTTGCTCCGCTGGCGAAAAGATTTTTAGAAGTTTCTAAAGCTTGTTTTGCTTTTTCTTCTCCATGGACAAGCTTTGTAATCTCATAAGCTAAAACTTCTTTTCCTTCATTGATTTTTTCGTCTTTTAAGGCTCCTAAGCGTTTACATTCCTCTGTTGGAAGGAAGGTCAGCATAAGCAGGAATTTTTCTACATCTCGGTCGTCTACATTACGCATATACTGGAATAATTCGTAGGGAGATGTTTTTTCTTCGTCAAGCCACACAGCACCCTTTTGAGATTTTCCCATTTTTACACCGTCTGCTGTAGTTAACAGTTTGAAGGTCATGGCATATACCTTGTCGTTTTCGATTTTACGAACAAGATCGTAGCCCCCTAAGATATTAGACCATTGGTCTGATCCTCCCATTTGCAGCTTGCAGCCGTATTTTCGATACAATTTTAAAAAATCATAGGACTGCATTAAAATATAACTGAATTCAAAGAAGGTTAAACCTTGATCCATTCTATTTTTATAAGCATCTAATGAAAGCATTTGGTTGACAGAAAAGTGAACACCGATTTCTCTCATAAAGTCAAGAAAGTTTAAATCTAAAAGCCAGTTTGCATTGTTGTCGATAATCGCGCCGCCATCTACTCCGAAGTCTATGAAACGAGCGAACTGCTGCGCAAAACGATCGGCATTGTTGTCGATGATTTCTTTTGTCATCAGAAGTCTCATATCATTTCTGCCAGAAGGGTCCCCGATCATTGTCGTACCGCCTCCTAAAAGAGCAATTGGAATATGACCATGGCGCTGCATTCTCATCATAACCATAATTTGAATAAAATGGCCGATCGTTAAACTATCCGCAGTGGCATCGAATCCGATATAGAAGGGGATTTTTTCTTTTCCTAATAATTCCTTTAATTCGTCTTCGTAAGTAGCCTGTTCAAAATATCCTCGTTCAACCAGTTCATCAAAGACATTTTCATGTTCGATTTTATAATTAATCACTGTATTACCTCCGTACATTTTTTAGAATCGAAAAATTATTATTTCAGTATATCCTTTTTTAGATGTAGAAATCTTATTTGACAAGTGTGGAGTGGGAAAGAAAATGTTTGGCATTTTTCCATGGCAAAAAAGGATACCATCACGACACCTTGTCATATTGAATCTTTATTTTCCTTAGTTCTGTAAAATGATTCTACAGTACAATCTTTTCTAAACTTTATTTTAACACTATAGAATCAAAATTTACAGTTCTATTCATTTTAGATAAAAATCATAAAACAAAAGAAGAAAAAGCAAGGCCTTTTCTTCTTTGATTTCACATTTCACACGGTATTTCTACAGACTGTCGCCGAAATCTTCTCTGAATTTCTTCACTAATTGATCTGGCCAGTCGGATGTTGCTTCCAGCCTTCCGAAGAAGAAACGCAATGTGTTTGGTTCTTCTACAAAACGAAGTCCTCCGATTAGTTTTCTGTTTTCATACAACCAGCATACACGGTCGATAGCGTATTTTAATTGAGATAATGTGTAGACACGGCGTGGAACAGCAAGTCTAAGAAGTTCCATATTGCTTAATACTTCATTTCCTTCTTCATCTCGGTCTTCAGACATAGTTCCTCTTTCCATTCCACGTATGCCGCCTGCAATATACAAGGCAGCGGCTAAGGAACCGGAACGGTATTGTTCACGAGGAAGGTGATCTAAAAACTGCATTGCATCAATGTGAACTCCAAGTCCTCCTGCTGGGGTAACGACAGGAATCCCTCTTTTTACGAATTCATCTACCATATATTGAATAAAGACAGGTCCTTGTTCTACGAATTGTTCGTCCATCGTTTCTTGAAGACCAACAGCGATTGCCTCCATTTCTCTTACAGACATACCGCCGTAGGTTAAGAATCCTTCGTATAAGGTGACAAGCTCTCTCATTTCATTAAACATCTTAAGGCTGTTTGTAAGAATACCGCCGCCTTTTGCAAAGCCTAGTTTACGAGCTGAGAAGTAGATAATATCGCAAAGACTTGAAATTTCTGCTGTAATTTCTCGAATAGATGCATTTTTGTATTTTTTCTCTCTCGTTTTGATGAAGTGAAGATTATCTTGTAAAAGGGAAGCGTCTAGAACTAGCTTGATTCCCTTTTTTTGACAAATATCAGCTACATCGTGAAGGTTTTGTAAAGAAAATGGCTGACCTCCGATTAGGTTTGTACCGGCTTCCATACGAACGAAAGCGATCTTATCAGCACCCTTTTCCTCGATAAAATCATTTAATTTTTCGATATCCATATTTCCTTTAAAAGGAAGATCGCTAGTAACTTCAATTCCTCTTTCTTCTATCAATTCCACAACTTTAGAACCATTCAGTTCGATATGGGCTTTTGTTGTAGTGAAATGATAGTTCAT
>JAAZME010000178.1 GCA_012798975.1 Gallicola sp. | reverse complement strand
TTCTGAAAGGTTCTGCCATATACTTTTTCATAAATTTCCTCCTTGAGTATTAAGATGAATTATATAATTCTTATTGTAAAATGAGAATATCATTGCATTAAGAAAAAGGAAATAAAAAATTATCAATAAAATTAAAATAATCAAAAATATATTAAGTTAGATTAACAATGTGGAATAAAATTGAGAAAATATTATTAATAATAGATGGAAATAAACGAATTACTTTAAATCTGTCAAATTTGATATACTATTATTAAATAAAGTAAAAGTTTGATTTCTGGAGGTATGTTTTGAGGATTGAGTTGAGGGAGCGATATGTTGAATTAGTGAACTTTTTAGGTCTGGTTTTGGGACCTAGTTATGAAATCGCATTACATGATTTGGCAATGGGAGACAAGTCTGTAATTGCCATTGCAAATGGACATATAACAAATAGGGGATTAGGATCACCTTTATCACCAGCTATGTTAGAAATCATATCATCGGGGCGTTATAAAGAGAAATCTTATGAAGTGAACTATGTTTCAATATCTATGAAAAATAAAGCTTTACGCAGTTCGACAATCTATATTAAAGATAATTTAAAATTAGTGGGTTTATTATGTATTACCTTTGATGATTCTAGATATCAAGATATAAGCAGAGCTGTTATGGGATTATGTCACCCAGATAATTTGTTGAAAGACTATCGGTTCGAACGGCTGGAGGATTTGTCTTTGGATGATGAAGCAGAGATAGTCAGTGGTAATATTGAAGATTATGTAGATGAAGTAATAGGTAAAGTATTGCAACAAAAATCTGAAATGAATGAAAAAATAAGAAAAAAGGATAGAGTTGCTATGGTAAAAGAGTTGAAAAAACGAGGAATATTGTTAATAAAGGGAGCTGTTCCTATTATCGCAAAAAAGCTAAATAGCAGTGAAGCAACAATATACCGTTATATAAATGAGTTGGAAGAAGACGATGAAAACTACTAAAAGAATGCATTAATCTGACTTCTTTTTTAATTCGAAAATCCTTAACTAGACTGGGGCATTATAATTTTAGCGTTTTTAAACAGACAATAAAATACCTCCATATTTTAAAATGAATTTTGGTCTGCAAACTCAACTGCAACAGGAGGTATTTAATGTCATTAAAATATATAAAATGAAATTTTAACTATAGATAGTATTTGCGAAAATATATAGGAATGAATTTTTTATAAATAAATTCTATCTAGCATCTATAATTTTCTTTAAAAAAGATCCTACAGTATCAGAAAATCTTTCAATATCTCGAATATAGACAAAATTGGAACCGTATATTCTTTTTTCTTGGTCTAGATCTTCTTCATTGCCGGTAAAAATACCGAAGATGATTTTGTCTTTATTTCTTCCTGTAAAGACTTCTTTTGCAGTATCTTTTATGGCCATATCGCCAGTATAATCTACTGCTTTTTGTTTTCTGCCTTTTACGACACCTACACTGACCTTATCATTCGGTTTTCCGTCGCTTAATATAATGAGAATATTATCCTGAGAATCATCATCCATTAGAGCCAAGGCAGTTTTAATCGCTAATCCGTCTCTGTTTGATCCGGATGCTAAATATTCGAATATCTTTTCGTTTTTAGAAGAGGGTTCATTATAATCCCGATAAAGTTTTAATATTTGAATATGATTGAAATTATTAAAGCCTAATACTCTTGTAGGAATATGAAGTTTTGTTAGGGCAGAGGCGATAATATAGCCTTGGGCTGCGACTTGTGCTTGTCGATCCTGCTGTGAGGCTGAATTGTCCAACAAAATATCAACAGTAAATCTTCCCATTTGATCCTTGATTTCTCTTTGGAAGATATAAGGATCTTTTAAATAGGTATGTCTCCATAATCGGGATGGATCAAGGATACCGCTGTTGCTTACAAGAAGCTGATCTTCCAAATCAGATAAAATATGCTGTTCTAAAATATGAGAAAGCTTCGATATGCTTCTCCGGTAGAGTACGGCATTATCGTCGAAATGTTTTTTGTTCTCTTCTCTTTGCTGGATCCGTATCTCATCGCGATATCTTTCATTTAAACTGTCTCCATACAATCCTTCGGTAATCAATAATCTGCAGCCGTCGTGAATATCGGTGCAAAGATTTTTTTCTAATTGCTCGACAATATATTGTGGAAGAATCGGTTTTCCGTAAATACTGACTGCAATTTTTTCGATATCATCTCTTCCGGTGATATCGTCAATATCCATAGAATGAGGAGTTTTATCTTCCTCGTCCAAATTTTTATCTGTAAATATTGTACTTCTTGCCAATTCTGCAGATTCTAATGTTTCTCTTTCAGGATTTAGAAAACTGCTTTTTTTATATTCAAGCCTGTTTTTTTCTTTGTTTTTTTCTTTCCATTTTGTTTTTTCGATAATTTTATCTGCAGTATAATCGATTTTTAAATTTTCGTTGATATGAAAATATTCATCGAGGATACCTTTTAAAGATACTATAAAATCAGAAGTTTTTTGAAAAGGGATCTTCATCACGGACTCTAAAAGTTTATAGGCTAACGGGAATGTTTTAGGTACGGAGTTTGTTTTTATAAGATAAAATCCATATTCCAATTCTTCGGAGAGATCCTTAGGCGGATGGAAGGAATATCTTCGTATTCTATGATCGATAAAATTCTTTCTATAAAGGAGCGCGCCAGGTCTCTCTTTAGCAATATAATCCCATAAACAATTTTCTATAGCGATTTGAATAACCATTTTAATATCTTCATTTGCAAGATATCCCTCTTCGTAAAGAAGATAAAATTCTTCAATGGACTTCATATCAAAGTATTTATAGGCTAAGCCTGCTAATGAAAATTTATAAAAGTCGTAATCATCATTATAAACTTTGAAGAGAAGATAAGAGGGATCATAATTATAATCTTCAGATGCTGTCCATGTTATATTTTGTTTCCTTGCGTTTTCCATAATCCACCTATTTGAATAGTTCTGTATAGTTCATATTTTTTGAAAAGAGACTCTTTATATTGTCGATTATGATTTCTTTTTCAAAAGGATCAAAAGATTTATTGACGATTCCCATATCTAAGGCTAGAAAAACATCAAGACCTTTTTGCGCCGCCTTTATTGCTGCGAGCAGACCTCTTAAATCGATGGGTTTTGAGGAAATTTCAGAATGAAGGCTTTTTTTCTGCAGATCCATAAACAGTTGAGTAAATAAAGCAGCACCTTTCTCTGTTAAAGGAAATTCTTTTTCTAAAATCGTTAATAGATGCTGTTTGCTGACAGGGGGCATATCAATAATCATAAATCTTGAAAGCAGTGCTTCGTTGAGCTCTCTAGTACCTGCATATCCATAATTCATCGTACCGATAAATCGTGCAGCTTCATGGAGAGGAAGTCTTTTATATCCTGGAACATCAATGACTCTTCTATAGTCCAGTGCAGAATGAATCACTGAGATGGAGTCGTTTTTAGCCATGTTTATCTCATCCAAAACTCCAAAGCCTCCTTCTTTTGCAGCAAGATATAAAGGTCCTGGGCGAAACTGAACTTCGCCGTCTTTGAAGGTATCGCTTCCAATCAATGTGTTGCTGTCCACATTCACATGAAAGGACATATTCCATTGAGGTCGATTAAAAACCAACGATAAATTATCGCATAGGACATTTTTGCCAGTCGCTTTTGGTCCTGTGAGAAGAAGATGGGACCCGTTGAGTATAGCTGTTAAACTCATTTCCCATATTTCTTTGCCTAAATATATGAACTGAGGCTGGGGAATTCTATTCCAAAATTTTTCATTCAGTTTATAAAAATCACGAAAATACATAACA
>JAAZME010000198.1 GCA_012798975.1 Gallicola sp. | reverse complement strand
ATTTAAACATGATGACCTCCTAATTGATATATAAAAGATTATATCATATGCGGTTTTCTTTGTTAACGATCCGAATGAAAAAGAGAAGCTCATAAATGTTATACTATATGCAAAGGAGAGACTATGAGAGAAAAAGTAATAACCGTAACAGTAGAACTAAAAAACAGAAATAACTATGACTATGAAAATAGAATAAAAGAGTTAAAAGAACTTGTTGAGTCTTCTGGAGGCGAGGTAGCAGCTTCTGTCACAGCGCCGAGAGATCGTATCGATTCAAGAACCTATGTAGGATCTGGAAAATTGGAAGAAATTAAAGAGCTTATGGAAAAACTTGATGCTCATACTATAATTTTTAATCATGAGCTTAGCGGCAGCCAAATGAAGAATTTGGAAAATACCCTTGACGCCAAGATTGTTGATAGAACAAATCTTATTCTCGATATATTTGCAACACGAGCTAAAACAAAAGAAGCGGTTCTTCAAGTGAAGCTTGCACAGTTGAAATATCGGCTTCCAAGGCTTATCGGATATAGAGATTATCTTTCGAGAGAAGGAGCAGGTATCGGAACAAGAGGACCCGGGGAGCAGAAGCTGGAGTTGGACCGCCGTGTAATTCAAAGGCAGATGAGCCAGATTAAAAAGCAGCTGGAACAAGTGGAAAACACAAGACAGATTACACGAAACAAACGAATAAAAAACCCGATTCCTCAAATATCGA
Source organism: Gallicola sp. (assembly GCA_012798975.1). GTDB lineage: Bacteria > Bacillota > Clostridia > Tissierellales > Peptoniphilaceae > JBQKLI01. The sequence continues at coordinate 3,899 of JAAZME010000198.1, read as the reverse complement.
TTATCGGCTATACCAATGCAGGAAAGTCAACGATTGCAAAAGCTTTTTTAGGAGAAGAAGGGGAAGTGTTTGATGCAAAAGATCAACTGTTCCATACATTGGATACAACCCTAAGAAAGGTCAAATTAAATGAATTCCGAGAAATCGTACTATCGGATACTGTTGGATTTATCGAAGATCTGCCTACATTTTTGATAGAAGCTTTTAAAAGTACTCTCGAAGAAATACGCTATGCAGATCTAATTTTAGAAGTTGTGGATTCCAATAACGATAATGTTGATATACAAAGGGAAACAACTCGGGAACTTCTCAGAGATATGGATATTCAAATACCTGTTTTAACTGTTTTTAATAAAGTTGATCTCTTAGAAAGAAGGGAAGAATTTCTCTATGCAGACATTGAAGACAAGATATTTATTTCAGCACTTGATCCGAAAGACATTCTTCGTTTAAAAGAAAAAATCGAAGAAATTCTTGCTAAAGATGAGAAAAAAAGATCTTTATTGATTCCTTATGAAGACCAAGAAATACTGTATAATCTTTTAAAAAATTTTAAAACAGAAGGTATGGAGTATGTAGAAGAAGGGGCATCTATAACTGTTTTTATGAATGATGCATCTTTCTTGAAATATAAAAAATACGAAAGAGTGAACGACAGTGATAATTTATAAAACGATTCACGGCGAAGGGGAAGGCTTTCACGTCGAGAAGAAATCAAAATTTATCGCATCCGTAAAAGAATGCATCCAAGAAGAAGATGCCGTTTCCTTTATTTCAGAAATAAAAAAGAAATATCCAGATGCAAGACATCACACCTATGCTTATATTATCGGCAAAAATAAAGAGATTCAAAAATACAGCGACGATGGTGAACCTCAAGGAACTGCAGGGATACCAATCCTTGAATATATAAAAAAAGAAGAGCTTACCAATATTTGTATCGTGGTGACGAGATATTTCGGAGGGATACTGCTTGGAAAAGGCGGTCTTATCCGTGCTTATGGAAAAGCTGCAAAACTTGTCGAAACCCTTGTAGAAAAAGTTGATGTCCGAACTTTCTGGGAAATCAAACTTACAGCAGATTACAGTTATTTAGGAAGCATTGAAAATACTACAGCAAACAAAAAGTGGAATCTTAAAAATAAAGATTATTTAGACAAAGTCTTTTTCGATTATCTAATAGAAGAAGAGCAGATAGAAGACTTTAATGAAACGATAATGAATCTAACAAACGGCAATGGGGAGATCCAGCAGGGAGATCTGTTATTAAAAAAAGAAAAAAACAAAATAGTGCTAGACTAGATCCCTACAATACATTTTCTAATTATGGTATAATCAATTAGTTATGTAACAATCTATGAAGCAAGAGGAAGGTGTTTGAAATGTCAGGACATAATAAATGGTCTAGTATTAAAGATAAGAAAGGGAAAGAGGATGCGAAACGAGGTAAAATATTTACCAAAATCGCTCGAATGATATCTGTAGCCGTACGAGAAGGCGGACCGGACCCAGATTATAATCCCTCTTTAAAATCAGCAATTGAAAAAGCAAAAGCAGAAAATATGCCTAACGATAATATTCAAAGAGCTATAAAAAAAGGTTCAGGAGAAGATAGCGGGGCAAGCTATGAAAAGATCATCTATGAAGGATACGGTCCTGAAGGTGTAGCTGTTATTGTAAATTGTTTAACGGATAACAGAAATCGTACTGCAGCGGATATTCGACATGCTTTTGATAAGTTTGGAGGCAATTTGGGACAAAACGGTTCTGTAATCTTTATGTTTGATCACAAGGGCGTTTTAACCATCGATAAAAATGATAAAGATGAAGAAGAGTTCATGTTGGAAGCTATAGATGCAGGAGCAGAAGATGTACAAATGGAAGAGGATTTATTTGTCGTAACAACTTCCATGGATGATTTTGCCAAAGTTCGAGATAACCTTCTAGAAAACGGTTATGAATTCCACACAGCAGATTTATTTTATCTTCCGCAAAATGAAATAGCCGTAGAAGATCCCGAGGCTCAAAAGAAACTTCAGAAAATGATTGACATGCTTGAAGATAATGACGATGTACAGTCTGTATTCCATAATTGGCAGAACGAAGATTCAGAAAATGAATAAGAAAAGAGGGATCCTATGACTCCACCGGTAAGTGAAACGGCCTTTAGTTTATTTGGAATCGACATCATGTGGTACGGAGTGCTGATCGCGATAGGATTTATCGCTGGCGTTGCAGTAGCTTCGAAAAATGCAAAGTTCGAAAATTTCCCGGAAGATTATGTTCAAGATCTTATCCTTTGGATTCTCCCCTTCTCTATAATCGGCGCTAGACTTTATTATGTTATATTCAGCTGGGATTATTACAGCAAAGATCTAACGAAAATTCTCGATATACGAGAAGGAGGTCTTGCGATCTATGGCGGTATTATTGCAGGCGTTTTAGTTGGGTACCTATATTGTAGGAAAAAAAAGATATCTTTTCTGCAGATGGCCGATCTTTATATGCCGGGACTTGCTTTAGGTCAATCCATCGGCCGCTGGGGCAATTTTATAAATAAAGAAGCCTATGGAGCACCGACGGATTTCCCGATTTCTGTATTGATAGAGGGGCAGAGATATCATGCGACATTTCTATACGAATCCTTAGGAAATCTAATGATATTTGCTTTTCTATTTATTTATTTGAGAAAGTGGAAAAAAAACCATGGCGAAGTATTGTCTCTATATCTTATCCTCTATGGAACGTTGAGGTTTTTTGTAGAAGGACTTCGAATGGACAGTTTGTATTTTGGAAGTTTTAGAGTTTCACAATTATTAAGTGCATTGCTCATTATAACAGGCGCCTTTATGTATTATAAGGTGCGGAAGAAGGAGGTGAAAAAATGATAGAATTAGGCGAGGTTCAAGAATTATTATTAAAAAGGATTAAAAGCTCAGGTGCTTTTTTAGGAATAGAAGGTGTTGAAGATCCAGAAGAAGATGTTCTTCTCCCTGGAAAAGAATTAGAAGAAAGCGATAAGCCGGGGGACAAGATAAAAGTATTTATCTACAAAGACCACTCCAGCAGACTTATCGCAACAAAAACGATACCTTATGTTACTTTAGGTACAATTGCCCATTTGGAAGTAAAGGAAATTACGAAAATCGGAGCATTTGTAAACTGGGGGTTAGAGAAGGATTTGTTTTTGCCTTTTAAAGAGCAGACAGTAAAGCTTGACAGAGGACGAAAATATTTAATGGCTCTCTATATCGACCGTTCAGAACGGCTTTGTGCAACGATGAAAATAAGAGATTATTTAAGACAAGATTCCCCTTATAAAGAAAACGACTGGATCACCGGTACGATTTACAATATTGTGGAGGATATCGGCGCTTTCATCGCTGTAGACGATCAGTACGAAGCATTGCTTCCAAAAGAAGAATGCAAGGGCGTATTAAGTATAGGCGAATCTGTTTCAGCAAGAGTTTCATCTGTTAAAGAAGACGGAAGGCTTAATCTTTCTATAAAAGAGAGAGGCTTTATGGAGATCGATACAGATGCTACGATGATCTATGAGATATTGACTGAAAATGACGGTTTTATGCCGGTTAACGACAAGTCCGATCCAGACGAGATTAGAAATCTATTTTCAATCAGCAAAGCAAGCTTCAAAAGAGCTGTCGGGCGGCTTTTGAAAAACGGAAAAATCGAATTTTATAAAAATGGAATAAGAATTAAAGGAGAATAAAATGACAGAAAACAATGTAATGGCTAGAATCAACGGAAGAGATTTAACAAAAGAAGAAGTTCAAAACTTTATTAATATGATGGGAAATCAAGGCATGCAGTTTCAAAACGAAGAAGGCCTTAAGAAAGTTGCAGATGAATTGGTAAATCAGGAATTAATGTTCTTAGAT
>JAAZME010000190.1 GCA_012798975.1 Gallicola sp. | reverse complement strand
CGCCTGGCGCATCTACTTGAATAGTATCTCCAACCTTCGCCCCTAAGCATGCACTTCCAACAGGAGACTCGTTTGATATTTTTCCTTTTAACGGATCTGCTTCCGCTGATCCTACGATAGTATATTCGAACTCATAATTGTTAGGATCCTTTAGAACAATTGTAGACCCTGCGCTTACAACATCTTTTTTAATCTTTGATTCTTCGATGATTTCAGCATTTTCCAGCATATTTTCTAAAATCAGGATTCTTGCTTCTACTTGAGCCTGTTCATTTTTGGCTTCATCATAATCAGCATTTTCAGATAAATCTCCGAAACCTCTCGCAATTTTGATCTGTTCCGCAATCTCCTGTCTTCTAACTGTTTTTAAATATTCTAATTCTTCCTCGTATTGTTTATAACCTTCCTTGGTTAATAACACTTCATTTGCCATTTATATCTCTCCTCATTCTTTCTAATCCAACCATAGTAATTATAGTCAGATTTCATATCAGTGTCAAGGTTTAAGGCTTGACACCATTAAGATCGTGTACTATCCAATTTCGTTTCTAGTATTTCTTCAAGTTCAAAAGCCCTCTTCTCCGATACATAAATATTGTTCATCTGAAGCTGGTCTGTATGCTGTCCCTTATAAATATAAAATGTAATTTTTTTGCCTTTGGCTGCAGGTTTGATACGATATGTATAGATTTTTTCCCATGGATAAAACTGGCTTTTATACAGAATTCCCGTTTCATATAGACCCACTTGATATTTATTATATTCAATCGTAATCACTACAAAAATAATAGCTACAGATATTAAATAGGGCAGTACATCTTTTACGATATCGCCTTCCCCTAAAGCATTAATTTCAAAAAGTTTTAAGGCAGCCCATATTGTACTTACGAAGGCAAACAGGATTTCTATAAAACGATCTTCCAAAACCTTTGTTTTGTAGATATAGAGGGGATTCTTAGCTCTCATATCTCTAACGGCTATAAACGCCAGCAAAACAACTAATAATATAATAATATACATGCATTACTCCTGTTCTCTTTCAAATTCTTCTAATAGTTTGAAAATAGTTTGAAGATTATTTTCAGTGTTGATTTTATTCTTTAAAGGATTCGAGTTGGGCACACCTTTTAGATACCATGCTATGTGCTTTCTCATCTCTGGAATAGCCCTTCTTTCTCCTTTTTGTGCAATTTTTAGGGAATAATGCTTTTTAATTAGTTCAACAATTTTTTGCAGACTAAGACTTTCTCCCTCTCCAAAAATATTCGGATTCTGAAGTGCTCCCCTTCCTACAAAGACTCCATCGCATAGGGTATGGCGAAACATTTTTTCGATATCTTCTTTGGAAAAAAGATCTCCATTCCCCATCACTGGAATACTTAATTCTTCTTTCAAGATCTTTATACTGTCCCAGTCCGCTTTTCCGGCATAAAAGGCTTTGCGTGTTCTGGGGTGAAGAGTTACAAAGGACACTCCTGCCTTTTCGCATATTTTTCCAATCTCGAGAAAATTGATATTTTCTTCATCCCAACCCAGCCTAAATTTGACACTGACAGGTTTTGTGGAGCTTTCTACCATCGCATTTATAATACGCTCTGCTGTTTCAGGTTCTTTCATAAGGGCAGAACCGTCCCCGTTTTTTACAACCTTCGGTGCGGGGCAGCCCATATTCAAATCAATCGAGAAGATGTCTTCTCGATGATTTAAATTCTCTTTAATAACCTTTGATAAAATTTCCGGGTCTCTTCCAAAAATCTGTGCTCCTACTAGTCCCTCTTCCGGATCAATATGAAGGAGCTCTTCTGTTTTTGGATCTTTATAATAAATCCCTTTTGCAGAAACCATTTCAGTAAAACTAAACTGGCATCCCCTTTCTTTTATAATCTTACGAAAGGAGGAGTCGGTAATTCCTGCAAGAGGCGCCATTCCTACTAATTTTTCAAATTCTTTATTTCCTATTTTAAGCATATTCTGTTTTCTTTCTTTTGTTTCGGTCATAGATCATTTTTAACCCGTCCAATGTCAGCATTTTATCTACTTTTTCTATATATCTGCTGTTTTGGCTGATAAGGGCGGAGAATCCCCCGGTTCCTAAAATTTTAACGTCCTTCTCCTCTTTTCCTTTCTCCTCAAGCATTCTTTCGATAATAGAATCCACAAGACCTATATAGCCGTATACCAGCCCAGACTGAATACTTTCTATTGTAGATTTTCCAATTACTTTTTTCGGAGTATCAATTTCAATTTTTGGAAGTTTTGAAGTCTTCATAAAAAGAGCTTCAGAAGAAATAGCAAGTCCTGGTGCTATCGCTCCTCCCAGATACTCCCCTTCCTCTGTAATATAATCAAATGTAATTGCTGTACCGATATCGATTATAATCAAAGG
>JAAZME010000144.1 GCA_012798975.1 Gallicola sp. | reverse complement strand
GCCGCTGCCGACTCTGCTCCCGCCTGCGGGAATCGAAAATCTTATCAAATGGACTTTCACAATCGCAAAGAAGCAATCAAAGAAATTCTTCAGGATATTTCAGAAGGCGCCGATATTATAATGGTGAAACCAGCGCTTTCTTATCTCGATATTATCCGCGAAGCAGCCAATGAAATTCATGTGCCTTTGGCTGCCTACAGCGTAAGCGGCGAGTACGCCATGATTAAAGGAGCATCAGGAACTGGATATATCGACGAAGATCGGATCGTAGCGGAGACGACCATTTCCATTTTTAGAGCTGGAGCCGATATTCTCCTCACTTATTATGCTGAAAAAATAATTGATTTAATCCACAAAGGATGGATCTAATACTTTTGGAACAACAAAAAGCAAAGCCGGATTCTAAACCGGCTTTGCTTTTTTCTTCGGGGTCAGGGATTCGTTTGTTCGTTCATGGATCTTTTTAACAAAAAACTTTAGAGCCACAGGCGAAAAAATTTTCTTTCCCTATAGCCTATAGCCTAGTACCTATTTCCTACTCCCTACTTCCCGCTATGTGTCATCGAACTGCTGTTTACTATAGGCTGTACGTCATTGTTTCCAACGAGTACTACCATTAAGTTGCTGACAAGCTGGGCTTTTTTCTCTTCATCGAGATTTACTACATTTTGATCTGACAGCTGATTTAAAGCCATTTCTGTCATCCCTACAGCTCCTTCTACAATCTTTTCTCTCGCCGCTACGATCGCTGCGGCTTGCTGTCTTTGAAGCATAGCTGCTGCGATTTCTTCTGCATAGGATAAATGGGAAATTCGTACGTCTTCTACGACAAGTCCTGCATTATCAACTTTCGTCTGAAGATCTTTTCGCATCTCCTCGGCTATAGACTGGACGGAGCCGATAAGAGTTTTTTCCACCTCTTCCATGTTGTCATATTCTAGATTTTCATAGGGATACATTCTAGCTATATGTCTGACAGCAGCGTCGCATTGTGTAGACATATATTGAGAATAGTCTTCTACATTAAAAACAGCTTTTGTAGGATTCTCCACATGCCAGATCACTATCGTCTCTATCAAGATCGGATTTCCTAAAAAATCATTGATCTTTTGTTTTTCGTTATTTAAAGATCGTGTCTTTAAAGATATCTTATTATTATATCGAAACTGTCCCCCTCCGGTTTTTGTGCTTTGAAATACAAAGCCTCCTCCAGAACCTGCTTTCGAAGAAAAGGGATTGACAAAATAAAATCCCGGTTCCTTTATAGTTCCATAATATTTCCCAAATAAAGTTAAAACAATAGCTTCTTTCGGTTTCACAATTTTAAGCCCTGCCAGAGAAATAATCGTCCCTACATAAAACAGGATCGATAACATCAGCAAAAGCCATAACAGCCCTCCTGAAAATCTGCTGTAGTAAGAACCGATATTCGAAACAGCAAAGATAAAAAGAAGAATAGATCCAAAATGGACTGCCAAAATCAAAAACAATGCGGGAAACCCTTTCATCGGCCGAATCAATTTTTCTTCAATACTATTTTTTATTTCCATAATAACCTCCTTTTTAAAACTATATTATAGATACCCTTTTTTTGATTTCTTTAGAATCTTTATAAAAAAATGCACCTTTTAACCTCCCTAAGAGTAAAAGATGCATTTTTTATTTTACTGCATAATATCATCAGCATAATTTGCCGGATTAGGAATCGTACTCGTATTCCCAATGAATATCGCCTTTTTCCTTGCAGCGGTCATAATCTGCCAAAATATCCACAGAAGTTCTGCTCATAAATATCAATGCGATAATGTTGGGAAGAGCCATCAAACCCATCATCAGATCCGCTAAAGACCATACAAAATCCGGATCTACAAACTGTCCCATAAAAATCACTGCCAATGCTACAAATTTAAAAGATCCTATGATTCCTTTATTTTTAGTGAAAAACTTGATATTCGATTCCGCAAAGAAAAACCATCCTACTATCGTAGTTAATGAAAATAAGGTTAGAGCAATCGACAAGAAACTTCCGCCCAATGTTCCAAAGCTTAATTCAAAGGCTTTCTGCGTCATTAACGTGGACTGAAGCGCCATCTCCGATGCAGGGATATCCATATTATAAGAACCGCTGGTCATATTAACCATAACCGTTGCTAAACAGATACAAAATGTTGAGATAAATACTCCTATCATCGCTATGAACCCTTGTTCTGCAGGATGGTCCGTAGAAGCTACCGCATGGGAATGAGGTGTTGATCCCATACCGGCTTCATTTGAAAACAGCCCTCTTGCTAATCCATAACGGATCGCCTGCTGAATACCGATTCCTAAAACTCCGCCGCCGACTGCTTGAGGAGTAAATGCTCCTTGAAAAATCATAAGAATAGATGGAATAAGTTCGCCAATATTTAGAATGACGATTAAGAAAGAACCAAATATATAAGCAAAGGCCATCGCAGGAACTACTTTTTCTGTAAAACCACCGATTCTTTCCATTCCTCCTGTAAGAATTGCTCCTACTGCAGCAACAAGCCCTACTGTAATCCACATTTCCGATAAACCGAATGCATCATTTACAGAGACTATAACAGAATTTGATTGAACAAGAAGCCCTACCACTCCTAATGCCAGTATGCATATAAAAGCAACGATCTTAGCAAGCCAGCCTTGTTTAAGACCGTTCTTAATATAGTAAGCTGGTCCCCCTACGAGTTCTCCATTTTCTGTTTCTCGATAGGCTTGAGCAAGTACAGCTTCTGAGAAGATTGTAGACATTCCGAAAAATGCAGATAAAATCATCCAAAAAGCGGCTCCCGGTCCTCCTAAGGCTATAGCTGTAGCTACTCCAACAATATTACCTGTTCCTACTTGTGCCGCAATCGCTGTAGATAGAGATTGGAAAGGTGTCAACCTTCCTTCCTCTACTTCTACTTTATTTTTAATATCTATAATCATTTTTTTAAGCGCCGGCATCACTCGTGTAAACTGTGGAAACTTTAATTTTATTGTCATATAGATACCTATACCGACTAATAAAACTAATAATATATAATTCCACAGTATGCCGTTAATAAATTTCACTCCGGTTAAAAAACCATCCATTTTTGAAAATCCTTTCTTGTTTTAATTTGATTATCTTTTGTATATTAGGCTATTTTCGTCTACTAGCCTCATCTTCGCCGCAGTGAAAACACTGCGGCGAAGAATCGTCTATTTCGTGAAAGCGTGTTTAGACTCATCGAGTTTGAATACAAAATGGATAATCACCCAAATCACAGCAGATCGGATAAAAGCTGCTAAAAACACTGTTTGGAAATCTACTGGTACGATAGCGGATTGCAGAAATAAAAATCGAGCTAGATATTCTGCTGCATTCGCACCAAAATCGCATAACATTAACACGAGAATCAACGGAGATTTATAGACAGACGTATCTTTTCGAACCATGAGATCAAATAGAAAACCATACACTAAGTAGAAGATAATCTCAAGGGCATGATATAAAACTGTTTCGTCTACAGAACCTGTCCCGGCATAGTCTAAAATGATTCTCACCACGAACACTGCTATCCCGGATAATAAAGAGGTTTTCAGTACATTCAGCTTTTCGTATTTGTATAAAGCTATAATCAGGACAATAATTCCTAAGGATACTCTCAATCCTCCGTTCCCAATATGAAAATTAAACACAGAGGCTAATCCTGCCAACAAGGCAATTATAATAGGACTCATGCTTTTTTCTCCTTTCCTAAAGTTTAAAAGTCAGTCAATTCTTTTCAGCCTGCTTTGAAATATTTTCCGTTCTAATATTTTAACAACTAGTTTGTGAAAACGCAATCAAAACAAATTTTCAAAATGGATTTTATTGTTATATTTTATATAATAATCTCTTTTTATTTATAAGTATCTTCATTTTTAAATCCTAAATTTTCAATATTTATAAATAACTAACTCAATGAAATTTTTGTTCATCACCCTATTTTTATATATGTTTTTTTATTTAGTTTTCTTAATAAACATTTTCCTAGGTAAATAATTTCAGCTAAAATAATCCTTTTAATATTATTTATATCTATATACTAATATAGGAAATTGAAGCATCCTTTTAATGCCCATTCCTCTCTGCAACCTCTTTTACAGCTTCTACTGCTCCCTTTCTTGTTGCCGCAATTCCTGCAGTCTTATTTGCATAATCCAAAACATTTTCCCATTCATCCAGAGAAATAAGAGATAGATCCCGATCTTTTTTCTGAAGCTGATATAAAACAGCTCCCACGAAAGCATCCCCTGCACCGGTTGTATCCACTACATTTACTTCTTTTCCTTTCCGGCGGATTTCTTTTTCTCCCTTTATAAGAAGAGATCCCTCTTTCCCTAATGTAACCAGCAAGTGAGAAACCTTGTCTTTAAGAACTTTTACCGCTTCGGACACGGTCTTTTCTCCCGAAAGAAATAAAACTTCCTCTTCGCTCGCTTTTAAAATATCTGCATATACTAAAAATTCCTGCAGAGTGTTTTTTAATTCTTCTTTGTTTTTCCAGATATCTTCTCGTATATTTGGGTCAAAAAGTACTGTACCACCCGCCTGTTTTATATTTTCCAAGATCTTTTTCACCGCTTCTTTTAGAGGTGCTTTTGCCAGTGCAAAACTTCCAAAACACAAAAAATCCTCTTTTTTAAATTCAATTTCCGCTATTTCTTCTTTTCTAAGCTCCATGTCTGCGCTAGGATTACGATAGAAGATGAAATCCCTGTCCCCTTCTTCGTCTAAGGATACAAAAGCGAGAGAGGTCTTCGCTTCCTTTGAGAAAAACACAAAACTAGTATCTACATTGTACTCTTCCATTTTACTCTTAAGAAATTCTCCAAAAGGATCTTCTCCCACTTTCCCGATAAAAGCCGCATCGCCTCCTAGTACGGAAACAATCATAGCGACATTAGCCGGGGCACCTCCAAACTTTTTCTCAAAATGTACTGCTTCTTTTAAAGAACCTCTCTCCTCTGGCACAAAGTCGATTAAAGCTTCACCTATCGTATACACTCTTCCCATAAACAACCTCCTTTACTGGATCCCTTCTATCTTCTCCAGAGAATATATTTCGATTTCTCCTTCCCCTTTAAAACAACAGTCTTTTTCTAAGGGTATAGGAAAAACTCTAGAACTTAGCACAGTCCCCTCTTCTGTAAAAATCTCGATACTGCTTTTATCCGTAAAAATTCTTAAAAGGCTAGAATCTTCCAAGTTAATCTCTCGAGTACTGCCGTATTTTTCGCCGAAAGTGTTCTCCAACCCGCTGCGGTCTATTCGAAGAAGCTTTTTCTTTTCATGATATTCTATCAAAAACCCTTTTTTCTTTTCCGTATTATAAAACAAACTGCACTCAAAATCCCCAGAAGTTCTTATTATAAATTCATATGCTTTTTCTTCTGAAAGTTCTATCTCTATATCCTTGTCTGTTTTATATAACTGAGGATTTTTTCTTAACAGCTTTAGATCTTCCACAGGTTTTTGATAAAGTCTCCCTTCCTTTAACGAAAGCTCTCTTGGAACTGTCATACAATGGGCCCACTCATCTTTATCGCTGGGGTATTCAATCTCTGGAAGCCCCATCCATGCTATCAATATATACTTCCCCTTACTGTCTTTTGCAATCTGCGGTGCATAATAATCAAAACCATAATCCAGCAGTGCGGCGGTTTCTTTATCAAACTCCTCTTTAGTTCCTATTAAATAAACCGCCGGATAGATGTTTTCGTAACGGAGATCTTCCAGTCCTTGAGGGCAGAATATTAATATAATCTTTCCGTCTATTTCGGCAATATTGGGACATTCCCACATATAGCCAAATTCTTTTCCTAAAGTAAAGCAGTTTTTTTCCTGCCATTGTAGTCCATTTTCTGACTCATAAAAAAACACAGCTCCCTTATCCCCTCTTAAACGAGCGCCGATAACTGCTTTATAGCCTCGCCCCTCTTTCCAAACGAAAGGATCTCGGAAGTCTTCTGTCGATTCTTCAGGCACATCTGCAATAGCGGGCAATTCTTTCTTTAATACTCCGTTCTTTTCCCTTGCAATGATCTGTACCGATTTTCGATTCCAATGTTCATCCCGATGATTTCCGGTATAAAAAACACGATATTCGCCTTCTGCAATAAATCCGCTGCCAGAGTAGCAGCCGTAATCATCATAGGGACTGTCCGGTATAAGAGCGGGTCCTCTATTTTTCCAATGTACTAAGTCATCGGAACCTACTTCATACCAATGTTTCATCCCGTGAACAGGTCCATAAGGAAACCACTGATAAAAGAGCTTCCAGCTGCCGTCTACTAATTGGCAAAATCCATTGGGATCATTTAGGAGACCGTATGGAGGCTGGATATGATAATTTTGTCTCCAAAGAGAGTTCAAAGCCTTTCTCCGCAGTTCTTCCAGCTCTCCGTCTTTTGCCTCTTTTATCGTGCGATACAAAAATTCTTTCTTTAGTTTCATTCTATCCCATCGCCTTTTAACATTTCATCCCGATATCCAAAAAACCAGGTTGCTGCAAAACTTACAATTATTGCCGCTGCTATCGCAATAATATAGCCGAAGATCTGATTATTTAAGAATAGAAGAAGCCCAGGAATTACCGTAACTGCCATTCCTGTTGCAGCCAGATTCAATAAAGAAGCAATAAATCCTCCTGCAGCGCCCCCTATCATACCGCAAACAAATGGTTTGAAAAATCTAAGATTTATACCATATATAGCCGGTTCTGTAATTCCTAATAATGCAGATAAAGCTGAAGGAAAAGCGATAGATTTTAATTTTTCATCTTTAGTTTTCACCGCCACTGCTAAAACTGCTCCCGCCTGCCCTGCTACTGCTGCAGAAAGGAGAGGGTTGAAAGGATTTGCTCCTGTTTGAGCTAAAAGCTGTATTTCCAAAGCATTCAGCACATGATGAATTCCAAAGATAACCACCACCTGCTGTACCCCTCCGATAAGAAGTCCTGCAAGCCCCAAAGGCAGATATAGTATCCCTTGGGTTAAAACTAGAATGGCATTTTCTAACAAATGAAATACTGGACCAATAATAAACAAAGATGCTGCACTCATAAATAAAAGAGTTAAAAATGGTGTTAATAATAAATCCAAAGCATCTGCCATCCAGCTTCTAACCCAGTTTTCGAATTTTGCCCCTATTATCCCCGCGATAAAAGCCGGAAGTACACTGCCTTGATAACCGGTCACAGGAATGAAACCTAAGATCATCAAAGGATCTGCTGCACCATTTCCCACCTCATACGCATTCGGAAGCACTGGATTTACAAGCATCAGTCCCAGTACAATTCCCAACACCGGGGAACCTCCGAAAACTTTAAATGTAGACCAACACACTAATGCAGGCAAAAATGCAAAGGCAGTATCTGTTAAAACTTGAGTATACAAAATGAAATTAGGATTTATACTTTCTGGTGAGGAGCCGAAAAACCCTAGAAATACTTCATTCGTTAATAATCCTCTAAGCCCCATAAACAGTCCCGTTGCAACAAGAACAGGAATAATCGGTACAAAAACATCAGAAAAAACACGGATCACTTTTTTGAAACCATCTTGGCGATCATGGATTTCCCTTGCTTTCTCTGCCGCATTCCTTGAAGAACCTGTCTCAAAATTTTCCATTTTTATTACTTCATTGTAAACTTTGTTTACTGTCCCGGTACCTAATATAATCTGATATTGTCCCGAATGGAACATAGCCCCTTTCACGCCTTCAAGTTCTTCGATCTCTTCTTTTTGGATCTTGTCTTCTTCCAACACTTCAATTCTAAGTCTCGTCGCGCGATGTTCTACCGCTTTGATATTTTCTTTTCCTCCAGCGTAATCAATAATATCTTTTGCCGTTTTCTTGTGATTCATCTTATTCTCCTTTTTGTGATGTATTTTGAAACCGTTAGGTACCGGTTCCAAAACTGTTAGATAGAAGTAACGATTTCTTCTATCTTTAGTATATTCTATTTTAGAGTATTGTCAATTATGGATTTCGTAGATTCCCTTATTTCTAAACGTCCTTCAAAAACTTGATCTGTTGGTACCGTTTTATGAGCCATGAGATCAATAAGACTTTCTGCTGCACAGGTACCAATTTGATCAAAGGCGATCTGTACTGTTGTAAGAGATGGAGAAAGCATCTCCCCCACTCTATATCCGCCAAAACCGCAGATACTCAAATCTTCCGGTATGTTTATTCCAAGTTCATAGCAAGCTCTATGAACACCTAAAGCAATATTGTCTGTTGCACAGACAACACAGGTCGCATTTGTATCAGGAAGTATCTTCATTGCTTCGTTTTTAGAATAGTCTGCTAAAAATTCACATTCTTGATATTCTATTTCCACTCCTTCTCTTTGAAGAATATCAAAGAGCCCCTTCTGACGATATACTCCTACTGCTTCATCATATTTCTTTACTCCAAAATACAAAAACTTTCTATGTCCTAAACGTAAAAGATACTCCGCCAATATCCGAGCAGCATAATAGTCATCATTACGTATACAATGGATTCCGTCGATTTTCTGTCCCACAACAACCACCGGTATTTCTATATTTGATAAAGCTTTTTTTAGCTTATCCGTAACGGCTGTTGCAAAGAGTATAATCCCGCCGACCTTCATCCTTTCCAGTTCTTCTAAAGACTCCACCTCTTTATTCAGGTCTTGAGTTGTATTCACAAGGCATAGTGTATTTTTGTTTTTGTAAAGAATTTCATCGATAGACTCTAAACTTATATTTAAAGAATGGCCGTCTAATCGAGGAACTACTGTAGCGACTAACGGGCTGACACTGGCTTTCAGACTCTGTGCAAATGCATTTGGCTGATAATTCGTTTTCTGAACCACTACCTGAATCTTCTTTCGAGTCTCGGGGCTTACCGATCCTCCATTAAAATATCTGGAAATAGTGCTCTTTGAAACATTTGCAAGCTTTGCTATTTCATTGATCGTAACCATTCGTTTCCTTCTTTCCATTACTATAGGTATTTAGTAATTGAACTTTTATATGGATTATACCATATTATATAAAATTATTACACTTTTTAGATTATCTTTTGTCAAAAAACATTTTGAGTTAAGAACATATATAACAATGTTCCTGCAGCTATGGAAAAGAGCATCTGTCTTTTTGCTTTATGGATAATAACGACAAGAAAAACACTCAAAAGCTCTGGGATACCTCTGCTCCCTTCCAACAAATTTATATCTTTTAAACTATAGACTACCAAAAGACCAAAAACTGCTGGCGGAAGTACTTTTCCCAAATACAGAATAAACTCCGGTGTTTTTTTATTCTTCGGAAACAATATGAAGGGCAAAAACCTTGTCAGCATCGTTCCTATAACTACAACAGCTATTGTAATCATCTTTTCTGTAAAGTTCATTCTCCCACCTCTGCCTTATCAAATTTTGGTTTCATCATTCCAAGACTTATAAGTATTGTGATCATCGCAGGAATCATAAAAGCACCAGCTCCAAACACTATTCTGCATATTATAGACAATAGAAGTCCTAGGAGAGAAAAAACATGCCGTTTTTCTTTCATCCACTGTTCCATAAAAATGACTGTAAACATTGCTGTCATAACAAATTCTATCCCTTCTGTATTAAAAGCTATAAGAGATCCGAACAAGGCCCCCATAACTGCTCCAGACACCCAATAAATCTGATTTAATAAGGTTACAAAAAGCATAAACCAGTCTTCATCAATGTTTTTTGGAATATCCACAGAATAGTTTATGGAAAAGGATTCATCACACATTCCAAAAATCAAATAGAAGCTTTTCCATCCTTTTCCTCCATACTTATTAAGCATAGAAATACCGTAAAACAAATGGCGGGCATTGATCATCAAGGTCATCAAAAACGCTTGAAGAGGATCAAAGCTTGAAAGCAGAAATCCAACAGTTACAAACTCCATGCTTCCCGCAAAAATCAGTGTACTCATTAGAAGAGAATACCAAACATTGAAACCAGAGGCATTCATATAGATTCCATAAGTAAGTCCTAAAAACCAAAAACCAGCGAAAATCGGTATCGTATATGGCAAAGCCGCGGAAAAGGCCTTTGTTATTTTTTCTTTATTTTTCATTCTACCCTCCTGAAATAATAATATCATATAAAAAAGCAAAAAAAGATCGCCTGTTGAAAGACGATCTTTTTTTATTTAGTTAATTTATCGATTACCTTAATAATCTCTTCTATTTTCTCCTGAGCCCCTTCGGCATCGCTGGATTCAATAGACTCTTTTACACAATGATGGAGATGGGCTTCTAAAACATCCCGATTGATTCCTTTTAATGCTTGGATAGCGGCCATAATCTGATTGGAAATATCGATACAGTAGCGGTCTTCTTCGACCATTCTCTGAATTCCTTCGACCTGGCCTTTGACTATCTTTAAGCGATGCTCCACTTTTCCCTGTTCAGCCTTCATTTTAGCCCTCGATGCCGGTAACGTCGTATCCTGCCTCAGTTACTGCATCTTTTAGAACATCGTTATCCACTTTGTCTT
>JAAZME010000102.1 GCA_012798975.1 Gallicola sp. | reverse complement strand
TGTCCACAGATATAAGAGATCTTGATTTTATTTCCAAAAGGGTACTAGCTATATATAAAAAATCTGCAGCTTCTTCAGAACTATACCGCTCTAGATCTTTAATTTCATTTAAATAATCTTCTGTAATATCTTTCAGCCGAATATCAAAAATATCGATTTTTTTCTTATCGATTAAGCCTAACAAAAGATCGAACGGACCTTCATATTGTGAAGTAGAAATTTGTATCATCTATATTCCCTCTTTAATTTAAAAGATCTTTCCATTCAATGAAAGATCTTTAAAGTATATTATTTATTTAAAATTCTTGCAGCATACAAGATACCGATAATCGTTTTAGAATCGATAATCTCTCCGCTGTCTATCATATCCAAAGCTTCTTCCAGTGTATACTCCTCAACTTCTAAAAACTCATCTTCATCAGGAGCAGCTTCCTTTTTATATAAATCTTTTGCTAGAAAATAACTGGTTTTCTCGTTAGTGAAGCCCGGTGATGACAAACTATCGAACAAGTACTCTAAGCTGTCGCTTGCATAACCGATTTCTTCTTGCATCTCACGAAGAGCTGTTTCCCGCGGCTCTTCATTCGCTTCTACAAGACCTGCAGGCAATTCTAATAATACTCTATCTACCGCAATTCTATGTTGACGGACAAATATGATTTTATCTTCTTTGACAGGTATTAAAGCAACTGCTTTGCCATGTTCTACAATTTCTCTTTTAGAGTATTTTCGATTTGGCAATTCTACAGTATCTACTCTTAAATTTAAAATACGACCTTCATAAATAATATCAGATTTTACTGTTTTCTCTTCATAAATCATACTTTTCTCTCCTTCTTCATAGAAATTGCCTGTTCCAGCATTTCTTCAGCTTGCATTCTCGTAATATTTGTAATATCTACACCGCCGATTAGTCGAGCAATTTCTTCAGTTCTCTCTTCTTCTTCAATAATATATAAATTAGATATCGTCTTCTCTTCAATATCTTTCTTTTCAATCAAAATATGGCGATCTGCCAATGAAGCTATCTGAGGCAAATGGGAAATGGAAATGACTTGGAATTTATTTGCCAGATCTACCAATTTTTCCCCTACAATCTGAGCAGTACGCCCGCTGATTCCTGCATCAATTTCATCAAATATTAATGTCTCTGTCGGATCTGCTTCTGCAAATACTTCTTTAAACCCCAGCATAATCCTAGAAACTTCTCCACCAGAAGCTATTTTAGATAATGAATTAAAATCTTGCCCTTTATTCGTTTTCAAAAGAAAATCTACTTTATCTAGACCATTATAATGCAATTCGTCTTGTTTCTCAATTTGAATAGAAAATTCAGCATTTAACATATTCAGATCTTTTAGATTATTTGTCACTTTCCGTTCGATAATCTTAGCGATTTCTTGTCGGATAATACTTAAGTCCTTACCTAAAGTATATGCTTTCTGAGTTATTTGATCGAGCTTTTTCTGCAGTATCTTTCTATTTTCATCAACATTTAAGAGGACAGTCTTCCTCTTTTCCAATTCTTCTTTGAACTGAAGGATTTTCTCGATATCTGCTCCATACTTTCTTTTTAACTTCGTTAATACAGAAAAAATGGATTCTAGTTCAAACTGTCTTTCTTCATTGTAGTATAGATTATCATGAAAACGGCTGATATTATTCGATATCTCTTCTAATACGATATGGACCTCTTCCAGCTCATCACTGCTTTCTTTTAAAACTGAATCAAAATCTGATATTGTACTTAAATTCTGAGATAGAGTATTTAACTGATCTAAAATATTCCCCATAGGATCAAAACCAGACAGCTTTTCGTGTATGTGAGCAAGATTTTCTTTAACAGTTTCCATTCTAGACAATCTGTCATATTCTGTGTCGATTGCTGTCTCATCGATTTCCTCTAAGTTCAATTCATCTATCTCCTCCAGCTGATAATTGATTATATCCAGCTCTCTGTCGGTTTCCGATTTATCAACACTAATATTGTTCAGCTCCTCTTCGTAATGATGAATTTCTGCTAGAAGAGATTTGATTTGTTCTAATAAGGGCTGAGTTCTTTCCCTTTGATAATCGTCAAGAAGATTATAGTAATTATCTTTTTTCAGGAGCATTTGATTTTGATTTTGCCCATGAATATCAATAATATGATTCATGATTTTCTTGATGATCGTGGCTGTAACAATTCTGCCGTTCAATCTATTTTCGCTGTTCCCGTTTCTCCCCCATTTTCGGCTTATAATAATAAGGTCTTCTTCTGGGGGATATCCGTTATCCAACAAAAATTGTTTCGTTTCTGATGAATCAATATAAAAACTGCCTTCAACCATTGCACTATCTGCAAAAGCACCTATTGCTTTTTTATCGAGGCGATTTCCAATTAGAATTTCTAAAGCATTAATAAGGATTGATTTTCCAGCACCAGTTTCCCCGGTGATCACATTAAATCCGCTGTCAAATTCAATATTTACTTGTTCAATAATAACGAAATTCCTGATATATAGATTTTTTAGCATTTTATCACCTGATGATTGATTTGATATCTGCAACTAATTCGTCTAAACCGTCTTTATCTTCAACTGCAATATAAATAGTATCATTTCCTGTTAAAATACCGCTGATGTTTTTAAGTTTAGCATTTGTAATAGCCATTCCACAAACTGTCGCTGTATGGGATATCGTCTTGACAATAACCATATCCTCATTTCTTTTAATCGATAAAACAGCTGAACGAAATATTTTATCCAACCTTTCATTTAAAGAATCATGTACCGTCTCAATAATAGCATAATGATAATCGCCTTCCGGTGTCTGTACTTTTGTAATTCTTAATTCTTTAATATCTCGGGAGATCGTCGCTTGTGTTGCTTTCACTCCATTTTTCTCTAAATACTCAGACAATTCTTCTTGTGTATGGATTTGATATTCATCGATCAAATCAAGTATCAACCGTTGTCTTGTATACTTCTTCATTTCTTCTCCCTATTTCTTTCAAAAGCCTCATCTATAATAGGCTGTATTTCTATCCTTTTCTCCGAATTTCCCTTCTCGATATGAAGAAGATATTCAATACATCCGTCTTTTCCGCGTATTGGGGAAGGAATAATCTCTGAGATATGATATTCGGAGTTTTTAAACCAATCTAGTTTATTTTCTATTAATGTATAATGACTTTTTTTATCCTGATTATTTTTGCCTTCATACTGCGGCTTAAGAAGAGCAACAATATCTCCTTGTGCAATGATTTTGAGGGCATTTGGCAATATATGATCTAAGGATATAAAGGATACATCGATAGATATAAATTCAATATTTTCATATTCATCCGTATCTATATATCTAAAATTAGTATTTTCAAGATTGATTACCTTTGGATTGCATTTTAAGTTTTCATCCAGCTGATCCCTGCCTACATCTAGTGCGTAGACTTTCTCAGCCCCTGACTCCAGTAAAACCTGAGTGAAGCCTCCGGTGGAAGCACCGATATCCATACAGATTTTATTATGGACATCCAGACCAAATTTGACGAACGCTTCTTTTAATTTTAGAGCTCCTCTTCCCACGTATTTCAAATTGCCTTGAACAGATAATCCTTCCTCGCTAATTTTTTTAGATCCTTTTTCCACTTTCTCTCCCTTATAGAAAACCATGCCTTCATCAATCATTGTCTGAGCCTTGTTTCTTGAAACAGCATATCCCAATTCTTTTAATAACAGATCAGCTCTTTTTAAAGACATCTTAAACCTCGCGCTGAAGCATTTTGAGATAGATTTCTTCTATCACTGCTGTGTCGTAATCTATCTTTTCTAGATTAGATTTCATTTCTCTTTCCAATTCATCTAATCGTTTTAACAGTCCATTTTTTGTTTCAAAACTTAGATAAGTTGTCTTGTTCGCTTCTTTATCTTGTTCAATATCCAAAAGATCATCCGTTAGCTGGAAAAGAAGTCCTAAATTTTCTCCATAGCGTTCCGCGAATTCAAGATATTCTAATTTCCCTGAAAGATATGTACCGCCGATACATGCTGCTTTTATTAAAGCGGATGTTTTCATATTGTACATCTCAAGAATATCTTTTTCATCTTCTGCACTGTTTAAAATGTCGATCACTTGTCCGCCGATCATTCCCTTCATACCGGAAGCGCTGCTGATATAATGGCAGGCTTTGATTCTGTTTTTTGGATTTTCAAAATTCACTAAATCATTAAATAAAATTTCGAAAGCACGGTTTAATAAATTATCTCCTGCCAGTATGGCAATATCTTCGCCATACTTAGCATGTACCGTTAATTCTCCTCTTCTGAATTGATCATTATCCATGGAAGGCAGATCGTCATGAATTAAAGAATAATTATGAATCATTTCCAGAGCCACAGCATAAGGCATAGCCTCTTTTAGATTTCCCTGAAACAGTTCTTGAAAAGCGAGTAATAATACCGGTCTTAATCTTTTTCCTTCTTTTAATGCATAATAAGATGCTTCTTCAACAATATTATCAGACCATTTCAACCCTTTGATCTCATCGTCTATCATAATCTTTAGCTGATTATAATTCATTTTCACTTTCTCCGATGATACTGATCTGTTCAAATTCGATCTCTTCTTCTTGCTGAATCATTAGTATCTTGCCTTCTTGTGATTTTAATATTTGTTTTAATTTCTTATGAAGTTTGATACCTT
>JAAZME010000319.1 GCA_012798975.1 Gallicola sp. | reverse complement strand
TCTTTTAGAAGAGTATTATGAATTCAACTATGTGTCCTTGGAATTAAAAGATAAGCTGGAAAATAAGAAGGATTTTTATGAAATCTGTGAAAAATATGGTTTGGATTATCCTGCAACCTACGTCATTACAAAAGAGAACCGCAGGGAGATCGAACTTCCATTCGGTTTCCCTTGTGCGGTGAAACCGAACGATAGTATAGAATTTCTTCATCTAAAATTTGAAGGCAAAAAAAAGGCTTACAAAGCAGATTCTATGGAAGAGCTTAAAAAAATCATCGATGATATATACAATGCCGGTTATACGGGCGAGTTAATTGTACAGGACTTTATACCGGGAGATTCCTCTACAATGGGCGTTTTAAATGCGTATGTAGACCGAAAAGGCCGAGTGAAGATGATGTGTTTTGCACGCTGCCTTTTAGACGAATGTCTTCCAGAAAGCATAGGCAATTATAATGCTCTCTTAACTCAGGATGCACCGGAGATCTACGCACAATACGAGAAGTTTTTATTGGATCTTGGTTATACAGGTTTTGCGAATTTCGATTTAAAATACGATAAAAGAGACGGGAAACACAAAGTATTCGAAATAAATATCCGCCAAGGACGCTCGAGTTTTTATATGACAGCAGCCGGCTGCAATTTCGTTACCTATCTTGTGGATGATCTTATTTATAGAGAAGATAAGGAAACAGTATATTTTGCCAATCCCTATTTATGGCTGTATGTAGACCCTTCGGTTCTATTAAAATATGTAAACCCGAAAGGCAAAAAAGAAGCGCAGAAGTATATTAAAGAAAAGAAATATAAATTCACTCAATGGTATGAAAAAGATAAGTCCTTAAAAAGATTTCTAAACTATATGAGACGAAGAATCGCTACAAGAAGATACTACCCCGTCTATCAGAAGGATAGAGATTAAAAGATAGAGTGAGTGTGCAGAGCGAGCCGATTCTTTCTAGCCAACTACGAAAGAGCAATCGTTCTTGGGAAACAAGCGGCATGAGCTAGACCTGACTAGCGTTTTTGTAAAAAACTTTAGCAGGTCTGGTGCAGCTCGTTCTCATAATGGATTTTTTTCATTTGGCGAAGAGCAATCTGCTGACCTGTTGCCAAATCAAAGTACCTGATTTGGACTAGAGTTCAAGAGTGGAGTTGAGAGGAAAAATGAAGAAGGGTTCATTTTCTGCTTAGAATTAAAGAAAATATCTCGTGTATCGGCTTTCCGGATTGAGGGAGGCTGATATATTTTTTTGTGAAAAACATCCTTGGATTTTAATAAGAAATAAAATAATAATCTATCATTTCATTTCATGTTTTTGACGAATTTGATCTTTGCAAATATAGAAAAAACATTTGACAACACCGGATTAGCATAGTACAATATACAAGCGTCAAGTAAAAAGGTTGACGGATACGAATGAGGAGAAGTCATGGATAAGGTTGTTGAAATTGGAATTTTGTTTGATTATTACGGAAAGCTTTTAACAGACAAGCAGTTTGAAATCGTAGATCAATATTATAATGAAGATTTATCGTTATCAGAAATCGCTGAAATTCATGGAATCTCAAAACAAGCTGTCTCTGAGAATTTAAAAAGAGCAGAAAAAAAACTATATAATTACGAAAAGAAACTTTTACTGGTAGACAGAAATCAAAAAATCTCAAAAGGCATACAAAATGCTTTGGAAGAAATGAAACGATTATTATCTACAGAAGATGAGTATTTATCAAAAAGAGAGTTAGAAGACCTGATGAAACTTTTTGAAGAATATGAAAAAGAAAGACTGGAGGCAATAGGATATGATATTTGAAAATTTATCCGACAAATTACAGAATGCCCTCGGTAAGCTTACTGGAAAAGGCAAGTTAACGGAAAAAGATATCGACGCTGCTATGAGGGAAGTAAAACTTGCGTTATTAGAAGCAGATGTTAACTATAAAGTTGTTAAAGATTTTGTAAAGAAGATCAAAGAGCGTGCTTTAGGGGCAGAAGTTATGGAGTCTCTAACACCGGGCCAGCATGTTATAAAGATTGTTAATGAAGAATTAACAGATCTCATGGGAAAAAGTGAAGAGAAAATTCAGTTTTCTTCAAAGCCGCCTACTGTTATCCTTTTATGCGGTCTTCAAGGGGCGGGTAAAACCACTCATGCAGGGAAACTGGCACATCTTTTAACAAAGCAGAATAAAAAGCCCCTTTTAGTAGCAGGAGATATTTACCGTCCGGCAGCGATTAAACAGCTTCAAGTTGTAGGCGGAAATGTGAATGTTCCAGTATTCACATTAGGAGATCAGATTAGCCCTGTAGAAATTGCGAAAAAAGGTGTAGAAGAGGCAAAGCGTCTTGGAAGAGATGTAGTATTAATCGATACAGCCGGCCGTCTTCATATCGACAGCGATTTAATGCAGGAGTTAAAAGACATTGAAAGTGCTGTTAGCCCTGACGAAATTCTTCTAGTCGTCGATGCGATGACAGGACAGGATGCAGTGAATGTTGCTGAAACGTTCAGCAGCGAATTGGGAGTAACTGGAATCGTGCTGACAAAGCTTGACGGGGATGCCCGAGGCGGTGCTGCACTTTCTATAAGATCCGTTACCCAAAAGCCGATCAAATATATCGGGGTCGGAGAAAAGATGGACGAATTAGAACCTTTCCATCCAGACCGTATGGCATCTCGAATTTTAGGGATGGGGGATGTATTATCCTTTATCGAGAAGGCCCAGAATGCTATCGACGACAAGAAGGCAAAAGAACTGGAAGAAAAGTTCCGTTCCCAAAGCTATAATCTCCACGATTTCCTGGATCAGCTAGAACAGATGAAATCCTTAGGACCGCTGGAAGATTTGCTGGCGATGGTTCCAGGCATGGATTCAAAAGCTCTAAAAGGTATAAATATCGGTGAAAAAGATATTAACCGGATTCAAGCGATGATACAGTCTATGACTCATGAAGAAAGAGATCATCCTGAGATTATCAACAACAGCAGAAAGAAACGAATTGCAAAAGGTGCAGGAGTGACAACTTCCCAGCTCAATAAACTATTAAAGCAGTTCAAAGATACGAAAAAGCTCATGAAGCAAATGGGCGGTATGCAGAAAAAAATGAAGAAAAAAGGCAACCCCTTCGGTGGCGGATTTCCTTTTTTTAAATAAATAAGAATTTTTTTGGAGGAGTTATTATGTCAGTAAAAATTAGATTAAAAAGATTAGGATCAAAAAAGAGACCATTTTATAGAATCGTTGTTGCAGATTCAAGAACTGCTAGAAATGGAAGATTCATTGAAGAATTAGGATACTACAATCCATTAACACAGCCTAAAGAAGTAAAAGTAGATGCTGAAAAAGTAAACTACTGGATCGGAGTTGGAGCAAAACCAACAGATACTGTAAACCGTCTTTTCAAAAACAACGGCGTTTATGGAGAACAATCTAAAAAAGAAGCAGCTGTAGAAGAAGTGAAAGCAGAAGATACAGTTGAAGAAACACCAGCAGAAGCAGCTGAAGAATCAACAGAAGAGGTTTCTGCAGAATAGTCCCCTATAAAAGGAGGCAATATGAAAGAATTAGTTGAAATCATAGCAAAGGCTTTAGTAGACCATCCCGAGGAAGTTGTTGTCAACCTTCGCGAAGAAGGAAACAAGACGATTGTAGAAGTGAAAGCTGAAGACAAAGATTTGGGAAGAATTATTGGAAAAGAAGGGAGAATTGCCAAGGCAATTCGAACTGTCGTAAAAGCGGCTTCCATTAAAGAAGGCAAAAAAGTTTTTGTAGATATTATACAGTAGGTTTTCAAAGTGGATTATATTAAAGTAGGAAAAATTGCCAATACTCACGGTGTTCGGGGAGAATTAAAAGTTCAGTCTTTGACAGACTACGACGAGAGATTCTCAGAAGGACACAGCTATTATATTGGAGAAGAGAAAAAAGAAGTCCATATAAAATCATTCAGAAACCATAAAGGAATGCTCATTATGGTATTTGAAGAATTCGATAATATCAACCAATGCGAGAAGTACAAGGGTGATTTCTTATATGTCTCAAAGGAAGATCGTTATGAACTTCCTGAAGATTCGTATTATGTAGATGATCTGATCGGTTTTGAAGTGCTTCACGAAGGCGAAAAGATCGGTGTCCTAAAAGAGATTCAAACTTCTTATGTCAATGATATTTATATCGTTGAAACGCCTGGGGGAGATATTATGATTCCAGCAGTGAAAGAATTTATTCTAGAGATAAATCTTGAGGATAAAAGAATATTTGTAAACTTGATTGAAGGGATTTTAGAATGAGATTCGACGTATTAACTCTATTTCCGGACTTCATTCGAAATATGGAAGACTATGGAGTGATCGGAAAAAGCATTCAGAAAGAGATTATCGAACTGAATGCTGTTAATATCAGAGATTATTCCTTAGACAAGCATCGCAGAGTTGACGACATTATTTACGGCGGGGGAGCGGGCATGCTTATGACTCCTCAACCGATTTTTGATGCGGTGGAATCCTTGGACAAAAGGCAGGGACCTGTAATTTATCTTTCTCCCCAGGGGAAAGTTTTGACACAAGACCTGTGCAAAAAGCTCTCGGAGTATCCCCAGCTGATCCTTTTATGCGGCCATTATGAAGGAATCGATGCTAGAGTTCTTCATGAAGTCGTAGATGAGGAGGTTTCCATCGGCGACTATGTACTGACTGGCGGCGAGCTGGGAGCCATGGTACTTATTGATGCAGTTTCCAGAATGATTCCTGGGGTGTTGGGAAATGAAGAAAGCGCTGTTTCCGACTCTCATTATCAAACACTTCTTCAGTATGATTCTTATACGAGACCCAGAGAGTATAAAGGAATGAAAGTTCCGCAAGTGCTTCTTGACGGTAATCATAAGAAGATCGAAGAGTGGCGCAATGAAAATGCTGTTGAAAATACGAAAAAGAAACGGCCTGATTTGTATCAAAGATATCTGCAAGAAAGAATTGAAAGAGACTAAAACTTGTGATATAATCACAAAGTTATAAAAAATGTAAAACGAATGGTCCTCTGCTTAGATGCATGAACATTAAAAATTAGGAGGTTTTTACAAATGGATATTATTAAACAATTAGAAGACGAACAAGTAAGAGAAAATCGTCTTGACTTTAAAGTAGGGGATACTGTTAAAATAGACTACAAAGTCAAAGAAGGTAATAGAGAAAGAATCCAAGTATTCGAAGGTACAGTAATCCGTATTCAAGGAACTGGCATTCGTAAAACATTCACTGTAAGAAGAGTAGCTTACGGAGTTGGAGT
>JAAZME010000371.1 GCA_012798975.1 Gallicola sp. | reverse complement strand
TCATACAATTTAATATTTTCTTCTAATGTGAGATCATCTGATTCAAGTTTTTCAATTATTTCATCTAATCTGCTGATCCCTAAATCATATTCCTTAAAGCTATCCATTAAATGTCTCCTTCTTTTCTATTTGAGAGTATAGTATTCCGTCTGCCATCAATATTTTAATTCTATCATTGGCATTCACTTCCAGCGAAGATTGGACTAGTTCATTTTTCTTGTACACTCTAGCATAACCCTTATTTAAAATATTTTTCGGATTAATCAGTGTCATTTTTTCCAACTTATTATCTAAACTCAGCCCTTCCCATTTCAAGCAGTTTAATAGAAGGTCATTTAGTCTATCTTTTCTTTCTTCTATCTTTTCATTCTCTAACTCTATTCTATCTAACGGGAAGTTTCGTGTTAACAGTTCTTTTTTATACTCCAAATTTTGTTTTTGAAATTTCAGCAGTTGATGAAGAGATTTTTCAAGATCTGCTTTTTTCTCTGCCAGCTCTCTTTCACAATCCTTCACTCTCATTAAAGGATTGTAGAATTCGATTTCTTTAGCATAATAATCTAAGTTTCTGAATTCACCTTTAAACAAAGTTTTAATTCTTTGATTCATTCGATTGGAAGCCGCTTCAAATTTTGACAAAATATCTTTAATGTTTGGCGAAGCTATTTCCGCAGCTGCTGTTGGCGTAGCCGCTCGGACATCAGCTACATAATCGCTTAGCATATTGTCAATTTCATGGCCTACGGCAGATATCGTTGGTGTTTTCATCTGATATACAATTCGAAGCAGATTTTCGTTGTTGAAAGCATTTAGATCCTCGAAAGATCCGCCGCCTCTGCCAAAAATGATCATATCGATATCTTCCCTTCGATCTAAAAACTCAAGACCTCTGATAATATCAGCTGCAGCATTTTCTCCTTGCACAATGGCCGGATACAGGACAATATTGCAGATAGGATATCTTCTCTTCAAGGTTGTTATAATATCTCGAACCGCTGCACCTGTTGAAGAAGTCACTACTCCAATAGATTGCGGAAATTTCGGAAGTGGTTTTTTATGTTCTTCTCGAAATAACCCTTCTTCAAAAAGTTTGTTTTTTAAAATTTCATATTGTTTATAGATATCCCCCTCGCCGCTGAGCTCAATCTTTTTTACAAGGACTTGATAATAGCTGCCGCCTGCATAAGTGATAATACTGCCTTTGATAATAATATTTAATCCATCATATATGGAACATTCTTTTGAAAGATCCATATTTCTAAAAATAATACAGCGTATCATAGCTTCTTTATCTTTTAATGAAAAATAAACATGTCCATTCGATTTTTTAAAATTCGAAACTTCCCCTTCTAAATAAAAATTCGAAAGAATCGGATCTCGCTTCATGACATTTGAAATATATTTGCTAAGCTCGGATACTGTTAAGGGTTTAGCCATCTAAACCCTCCTTATCTCTGACAACAGATCCTAGCACTCCATTGATAAATTTATACGCATCCTCAGCGGCATACAGTTTAGCTATTTCTACCGCTTCATTAATCGCAACGCTGTCTGGCACATTGTCAATATATAATATTTCTATCATAGCTATCCTAATAATAGATATGTCTATTTTGGCAATTCTTTCAAGTTTCCATTTTGATAGATGAGACCGGATAATATTATTTAGATATTCTTGATGATCGTAATAATAGTAGTAGATCGATCTTATATAATCTTTTTCATCCTTTGGCAAGGAATGTTGATTTAAAAAATCTCGAAAATATTCCTTCGTATAATCTTGATTCATATCCATACTATAGAATAATTTCATAGCCCAGGTTCTGGCATTTTTTCGACTCATATTTCTGTCCTCCAAAAATTCACCCTCTTATTAAGTAAGAGGGCAAACATTAACAGTTTAGACCTTCAATCTGTACATTCACACATGTTGCGTCTAGTCCTGTCATTAATTTTAATTTGTCGATAACATTTTTTTGTACAATTTTTGCAATACGATTTACTTTTCCTTCGCATTCCGCAATAATATCTATATCAATCAAGATATTCTGACCGTCCGTTTCAAGTGCTACCCCTTTTATCTGATTCGAATGAACACGAGTCATATCGACTCCTTCCATTCCAACTAGTGAATACACTCCTTCTACTTCACTTGCAGCGATCGCGCTTATCAAAGTTAGTATATCATTGGATATACGCACGGAACCATTATTAAATTCTTCTCGTTTCATCAATTAATACCTCCATATTAACAATATTTTATCAAATAATAGAAACTCTATCAATTTACAATCGCTTCAACAAATGCTTCTGAATCGAATTCTACTAAATTATCAATCTGTTCTCCGATCCCTATTAGTTTTACAGGAATCTCCATTTGCGCCTGCAGCGGAAATATAACACCGCCTTTAGCCGTACCATCCATCTTGGTAATAACAATTCCCGTTAATTCACACGCTTCTTTAAATTCTTTTGCTTGGAATATTGCATTTTGGCCAGTTGTACCATCTAATACAAGCAGAACTTCTTTCTTTGCCGTAGGAAACTCTTTTTCTATAACTCTGTGAATTTTATTTAATTCATTCATTAAATTTTTCTTATTGTGAAGACGTCCTGCTGTATCGCAAATGATAATATCGCTGTTTTTATTTTTTGCAGCAGCAATCCCGTCAAATATTACCGATGCAGGATCGGCTCCTTCTTTATGAGAAATAATATCTACTTCAGCTCTATTCGCCCATTCTGTAAGCTGTTCAATGGCTGCAGCTCTAAAGGTATCTGCTGCAACAAGAAGCACATTCTTTCCTTTTTCTTTATATTGATAGGCCATTTTGCCGATAGTTGTCGTTTTTCCTACACCATTTACGCCAACTACAAGAATTATCATCGGACTGTTTTCGATGTGTATTTCACTATCAAGATTATTTTTTGTTAATTCATTTTTCATGATGGAGATCAATTCTTTCTTAACAGTTTCAGGGTCTTTTATGTTTTTTCTCTTGATACGGTCTCTGAGCTGATCGATGATTTCCATCGTTGATTCCATCCCTAAATCTGCAGAGATCAAAGTGTCCTCAAGTTCCTCCATCATATCTTCATCGACGCTTCTTGTTGAAGCCAGAATATCGTCGATTTTTTCCGCAATATTCGATCTAGTTTTTGTAAGACCGTTTTTTAAACGATCAAGGAAGCTTAGACTTTTTTCTTCATGGTCTTCTTCCACTATTTCACCTTCAGAATGTTCTTCTTCCTCTTGAATCTCTTCTAGAGTTTCATTAGCAGCAGCCTCTTGATTTTCTAAACCTGCCTCTGGAATAGTTTCTTCCATTTTATTTTGTTCTTCGAGGGTTTCTGAATCTTTTTTTAATTCTTCTTTTTCTTCTTGATCTTCTATTGTTTCAATTATCTCATCTGTGTCGATATTTTCTTTCTTTTTCTTAAATCGATCCCAAAAAGCCATAATTCCTCCTATTTTAAGTCTAAAGTTATAACATTACTAATACCCTCTTTTTGCATACTCACCCCATACAAAACATCTGCTATTTCCATCGTTGATTTCCTGTGGGTGATCATAATAAACTGAGTGTACTCTGATAGTTCTTTTAAATATTTCGTGTACCGATATATATTCGCTTCGTCTAATGCAGCATCTATCTCATCTAAGATGCAAAATGGAGAGGGATGATTTTCAAATATCGCGAAAAGAAGCGCTACTGCTGTTAATGAACGCTCTCCTCCAGAGAGAAGATTTAAGTTCTGCAGTTTTTTTCCTGGCGGTTCTGCTACAATCTCTATACCAGATGAAAGTATATCATTCTCATCAACCCTTAAGGATGCTTTTCCGCCATTGAAAAGAACTTGAAAAATACGGTTAAAGTTTTTATTGATCTTTTTGAAACTTTCAATGAAGTTTGTCTTCATATTCTCGTCTAAACTACTGATGATCTTTTCCAAGTTTAAAGTAGTTTCAATTAAATCCACTTTTTGATTATTCATATTGTTATATTCTTCAGATTCTTTCTCGTATTCTTCGATAGATTCTTTTCGGTATTCCCCTATTTGAAAGAGAGTCTTCTTCATATTCTTGATCTCTTGACGTGTATGATCTACGGAAATAGATTCATTCAGCTGATACTTATCTTCTAAATTAAGAGAAATATTATATTCTTCAAAGATTCTGTCCACTTCTTTGAGTATCTTTTCCTCTTGTCTTTCAATTTTTTCCGTGAGCGAATGAATGCTGTAATCCTTT
>JAAZME010000356.1 GCA_012798975.1 Gallicola sp. | reverse complement strand
TGAAATACTGATGGTTCGCTGCTCGCCAGTCTGTCGCTTCTAAACAAGCTTTAATATCTTCTTCTGTCATATTCCAGAACTCTTTCATCGTTCCGTTTCCTTCTTCATCTTGAGCTGCCCCTGAACCATCTAAACAAGATGCGCCAGAGTTGATCAAGTGGATTACGCCGTTTTCAGCAACACCTGAAAGCTTATGTCCTGTTACTCTTTCTGCAGATTCTGGAGACCAATATGTTCTAACATCTGAGAAGATTGGAGCTTTGTTTGTAAGAAGTGTTCCTAAAAGCATGGCTGTGCCGTTTAACATATCATTTTCTGTAGCGAAGGCAATAGGAGCTCTTGCACCTGTCCAGTCGAAAGTAGAAGCAAGGATCGCTTCTGTAAAGTCTGCATTTGGAAGCCAGTCTGTCCATTGTCTCTGTCCTTGGAATCCTCCGGCGATACCGTTTCTTCCTAAAGCTTCTTCATGCCAGCCTTTGTCTGCAAGTTTTTTATTTCCAAATAAAATATCTTTGCAGATCATGGCATGTTTTACACAGAAATCCCATTCTTCTTCATAAGGAACAACTTTTGATTTTCTTATATTTTCCTGTAAAGATTCGTCATCGTTGATATCCAATCCTTCTTTACAGTTGTTTTTCACCCATTCTCGTGCAATTTCGAATTCTTCTTCATCGTAAATTTCTAATTTGATTCGGCGAAGAATTTCTGTCATATCCACCCATTCAGTACGCATTCCCAAGTATTTTTGGAAGAAAGAAGCCTGAGCATCGCTGCCTGCTATCCCCATAGCAACGCTTCCGATATTTACATAAGCTTTGTCTTTCATTTGACCTACTGCAACAGCACCTTTTGCAAAACGAAGAATTTTTTCTTTCACATCTTCTGGAACGCTTGTGTCAGTGGAATCTTGTACATCATGACCGTAGATAGAAAATGCAGGAAGTCCTCTTTGTGCATAAGCGGCCATTACCGCTGCCAAATATACATCTCCCGGTCTTTCTGTACCGTTAAATCCCCATACAGCCTTGATTGTATTCGGATCTAAATCCATTGTCTCAGTACCATAACACCAGCATGGAGTTACGGTTAATGTAGCCACTACATTTTCAGTAGAAAATTTTTCTGCACATCTGGCTGCTTCAGCACCGCCGCCTATATTCGTATCAGCGATAACACATTGAACCGGTGTGCCGTCTGCATATTTTAATTCGCTTTCTATCAATTCCTTGGCTGTTTTTGCCATATTCATTGTCTGCTCTTCTAGACTTTCTCTAACACCGCCCCAGCGGCCGTCGATTGTTGGTCGTATACCAATTTTTGGATAACTCATTCTTTCCTCCTAAATTTATTTGTAATTATTCCATACTTCCCAATTTTTGGGAAAATAGCTTTTTAACTCATTGGATTTATCTATTGCTTGAAGAAGACTTTCCTTTTCTTCTTCCTTCGTAATAGTTTCCAGCTGTGCCAATATATTTCCAATAGCTGTAGCCTCTTTCGGCCCTGCTATTACTTCCATATTTAAACCATCGCTTATCATCTGGCAAAGCATCTCTGACTGAGACCCCCCGCCGATAACGTGAATTCTTTTGAATTTTCTTTCGGTTACTTTTTCTAAATAATGCACTAGATTTCTGTAACCTAGAACCATGCTTTCGTAAATGCCTCTAAAGTAGTCTGATTTTTTCTCTAAAGGCTTCTTTCCTTTTTCTTTAAGATAACTTTCTATATCTTCTATAAAACTTTCCGTCTCCTGTCCAAATACAGCTTCTTGTACATCGATAATAGCTTTAAATGGTTCAGTATTTGCTACTATCGTTGAAATTTCCTCGTAAGAATATTTTTTGCCTTCTCGAACTTCCAATTCTTTTATCAGTTTTTCTATAAGATAAAGACCCGTTATATTTTGGAAAAACATATTTCTGCCGTTATAGCCTGTCTCATTTGTCAGGTCGAAACGAAAAGCTTCTTCTGTGAGAACCGGCTCCTCTGTATAACATCCCAACAAAGACCATGTCCCGCTGGATAAGAAAAGGGTTTCTGGATCTTCATAAGCCTTTGTGATCGCCACAGCACTTGCTGTATCATGAGAGGCTACCGAGACAACAGGGATATCTTTTTTTCTGAGATCTGGGTTTTTAGCATTTTTTGTAGATCCGATAACCCTTTTATTTTCTACTGTTTCCGGAAACATAGTATTCGAAAAACCAAAAGCCTCTATAATTTCCCGATTCCACTCTCCTTTTTTCAAGTCAAACATTTGAGTCGTAGAGCAGATCGTTTTTTCTCCTTTTTTTTCGCCTGTTAAGTAAAAATTAACTAAATCCGGCATCATCAGAAGACTTTCCGCTTCTTTTAAAATATCGGGCTGGAGTTTTTTAATAGCCGTCAGCTGAAACAGTGAATTAATTGCCATAATCTGATTTCCTGTTTTGCTGTAAAGAGAATACAAGTCCATCTCTTTTTTCACTTCTTCAAAACCTTTCACATTTGATTCGTTTCTATAGGATAAAGGATCTTGAACTAATTCTTCATTTCCGTTCAAAAGACCGAAGTCCACACCCCAGGTATCCACACCTATGCTAACGATTTCCTCATTGCATTCTAAAATACAATTCTCAAT
>JAAZME010000098.1 GCA_012798975.1 Gallicola sp. | reverse complement strand
GAAAGGAGGGATTCTCCTTCTTTTTGGACTTGAGAGAGGATCCTTTCTTTTTGAAGGTTTAGCTTATTTTCATAGTCTTTTTTGATTTCGATGATTTTCTTTTGGATAGTATCGTTATATTTTTTAACTTCAGAATCCGCTTCCTCTTTGAGCTCTTTTATTTTTTCTTCGTTTTCTGCTGTGATTTCATCGGAAATAATTTTTCTAAATGAATCCAGTTTATCGTTAATACTAATCATATCTGTACTCCTTTAAATACTAATGCCGATGGAGTCGTTTATATACTCTGTAATAAAATCCGGACTTCTTCGTAAACCATGGCGATCAGGAATTTCTACTATAAGAGGAAATTTTCGTTTCAGTTTGATCTCCATACATTCTTCTTGAAGCAGATCAAACACCTTTTCCGTTAAGATCAGAATTCCGATTTCTTTATTTTGAAGACATTTATGAAATTCTTCTCTTGTTTCTTTATCGCCGTGGACTACGACTCCGGAGATTCCTCCAAGCCGCATTCCCACTAACGTATCTGTATTATCAGAGATTAAATAACTTTTCATAAGAACACCTTCTATTGTGCTACTAGGATCATAATAGAAATAATTAATCCGTAAATAGCAATCCCTTCTGCAAGACCTAAGATAATCATAGTTTTACCCATAATACTTGAATCTTCAGAAATAGCACCGATAGCAGCGGAACCGGCTTGTCCTACTGCAACACCAGATCCAATGCAGGCAAGACCAGTAGAGAAGGCAGCGCCGATATATTTTAGTCCACTAGAGGCTTGAGCAGCAGCTGGAGCAGCGGCTTGTGCAGAAGCGGCAAATGCAAGATTTGGAATTAGAGCGATCGCTAAAAGTCCAAAGACAGAAACGATATTAATAGCCATCATTTTCTTTAATCTTTTTTGGTTCCCGGCAACGCCTTTTATTTCATACCGAATACCTGTAATAATAGTGGCTAAGATAATACAAGTGACGATAGTTAAAATTATTTTCATTTTAGATTCCTCCAATAGAATTTGTTTTTAATTTGTATATATAATGATTTTTAAGACCCATTATTTTAGAATTTTTTGATATTCATCGGATCGTAGGAGACGCCTTCTCCTTTGAAATATCGGCTGAATAGTTCATAATACTCTAAACGAATGGATTGAATAGCAACGATCAGACCTTCAAGTACGATAATGATAATATTTCCCAGGATAAGCATAACTGCGTTTCCAATGGTGGAACCTGTCATTTGGCCAAGGGCATGAAAAGCCATAAATAAACCGACATGGTTGATTGCAAAAGCTCCAACCCGTATAAAGGATAGAGTGTTTGTAAAGAAACTCATAATCGTTTCGAAAAGCTCAAAGCCTCTTTCTACGCCGTTTGGTTTTTCCATGTGTTTATATTCTTCTGCTGTTAAGACCTTAGCGGCAAGTGCCGGTTTCATAAATAAAATAAAACAAGCGATGATCATAACTGCAGCGGTAATAATAGAAAGAATCGGTGAAAACTGCGGTATGATTCTTTTACCAAAGATCATATTTACTATAAAGATCAAAAAGGCGAGGTAGAACAACAACCCTGTAATACCATTTTTATCAAAATATAAATTGACTTTATCTTTTCGTTTGGCTAAATTGCCAAGTCCGATTCCATAAGCGATTAAGATTAACACAATTCCT
>JAAZME010000189.1 GCA_012798975.1 Gallicola sp. | reverse complement strand
TAAAAGACCCGTCAAAATTCTTTTTAACAGATCGAAAAGATCCGGTACCTGGAAGCGCCCTCGCTATGATAAAAGAAGGATCCCGAATGATGGCCGTGGAAGTAGAATCTTTAATCTCAACGTCTTTTATGCCATATCCTACAAGAATCGGCGATAGTCTTAGAAAAGATCAGCTGAATACTTTAATTTCGATCTTAGAGGAAAGGGGCGGAATTAAGCTTTACGACAAAAATGTTATTCTTAAAACCACAGGGGGGCTTCGTTTATCAGAGCAGTCCGTAAACTTGGCGATTATAATGAGCATCGTCTCTGCTTACTATAATAAAGGCATTTCAAACGATACCGTATTTGTTTCTGAAGTAGGACTGACAGGAGAACTCAAAAAAGTTCCTCAAATCGAATCGAGAATCCGAGAGTTGGATCGTTTAGGTTATAAAAAAATATACACTTATCCATTTGATAAAGAAATAGAGACGGAATATGTTGAAGTGATACGATGTGCAACATTAAAAGAGGTTATGGGAAAAGTATTCTAAGAGAGAGGCCTGCAAGGACCTCTTTTTATATCTAATAGAATACAAGAAAATTTTTTCTACAAACAAGCGATTACAAACTTAGGTATCAACGATACAATCATCGTCGGCGGCACAAATGCAATCGCAAAAGCCGTTGAAACACAGTTACCGAAAGTTTCTGAACGAATCGAAGGAACCACAAGATATGAAACATCTGTAGCGATAGCAAAAACAAAATTTGCGAACAGCGGCCTTGGATATATCGCATCTGGCGAAGTCTATGCCGATGTCCTAGTGATAGGACCTACAGCAGCGAGAAATAATGCTCCTGTTCTTCTTACACCAACAGCGAAAGCCCGTCCAAGTGTAGCAGAATATATCAAAAATGCTAAATTCGAAAAACTTACTGTAGTCGGCGGAACAGGAAGAATTCCAGACGCAGTAGTAAAAGAACTAACAGGCAAATAAACCCGATACCAATTGGGCTGAGACAACAAAGACAGCTGTGGAGTGAAAACTCTGCAGCTGTTTTTGTTGTGAAAAAAAGTGATGTTAGATGCTCTCTTGCTCCTAAGTGTTGGGGATGGAAAGGAGCGCCTATCATATTAAGGGTAAAAGATAAGCTTCTAGAAAGAGTATTGTAGAAAATAAAATGTCTGGAAGCCACAGAAACGATTATAAGAGGAGAAACCAATGCGATAAGTTCCGTGGTTCAAAATTTTTTAGCAGATGTGAAAACAAAAATTACAGAATAGATGGTGCGAATAAATACACAATAAAATAATCAAGAACAAGATACTTGTTAAGGCGGGATTATATTCTTTTTTATATATTGCTGTATGGTATTTATCAATGATGAATTTTGAAAGCAGCCAGGCTATAAAGGGCAGGTGATTTAAAATATAGAATATAGGTAAGTGGTTTTAAAATGAGAGGGAAGATATAATTTTTTAAAGGCGGATGTTTCGGTCTTTTTTATAGGGGAGATATTCAAAATAAAAAAATATGTAAAATTGGTATTTTACTATTGACATCTCTATGTACTATGATATAATTAAATATTTTCACTTTACTATTTTTAAAATATAGTTTATAATTATCTATGAGGTGGGTGAGAAATTTGTTTAATATTGGTGATAAAATTGTCTATCCTATGCATGGCGCTGGTGTCATCGTAGAGATAACTCAAAAAGAAATTCTTGGCGATATAAGTGATTATTATATTTTAAAGATGCCAATGGGCCAAATGAAAATTTCTGTGCCTGTCCATAAAATCAAAGATCTTGGAATTCGGAATGTTATGGACAAAGAAAAGGCAGAAGAAGTTCACAGGGTTCTGGAAAAATCGGTTGAAGAAGAAGATGAAAATTGGAATCAAAGATATAAAGATAATTTAGAAAAACTTCGTACAGGCGATATTATAGAAATTACAGAGGTTTATCGCAGTTTGTATCTTTTGGATTCGGTAAAGGGTCTATCTATGGCGGAAAAGAAAATCTTAAATGCAGCGAAAAAAATGCTGATATCAGAACTTGCTCTAGTAGAAGATCGAGAAGCGAAGGAAATAGAATTGCAGATTACGACTCTTTTGGATGAAGAATTAAAAATAGAAGAAAAGTAATAAAAAATATGTTTATATTCGCAACACAATATAAACATATTTTTTATGTAAAATCCTTATGTAAGGAGGTGTAAAAATGTCAGAAAAAATTGCGCGTTTTATTATGGCTTTTTTAGGAGCCATTGTCGGATTTGTGGTAGCTAATTCTTTGAGTGAAGTTTTTAAATTGACTCAAAGACCGATGGTTACACAGATTATTGTCTACGTGATAGGCGTTTTATTATTTGCAATTATATTTTATTTATTATTTAAGCCATTATTTAAATTTTTAAAAGCTGTAACAGGAAAAGCGATTGAAGCTCTGCAGGAATTTGCCTTAATGGATATTATCCATGGAACTGTTGGTTTAATTGTAGGCTTTGTATTAGCATTTTTGATCTCGCAGCCCTTGTACCGTATTTCAATTCCATATATTGGAAATCTTTTAATTCCGCTGATTTCTATTGTAATGTATTTAGCGTTGGGATATTTAGGGCTTAGGATTGCTACAAGAGATAAAGAAGAATGGTCTACTGCATTTTCAAAATTAAAAATCAACACGAAAGAAAAGAATCAGAAAAAAGAGAAGCAGAGTTTAAAAATACTGGATACATCCGTTATTATAGACGGCAGGATAATAGATATTTTCCATGCTGGATTTATGGAAGGCTATATTATGATTCCAATATTTGTATTGGAAGAACTTCAGCATATTGCAGATTCTGAGAACAATCTAAGAAGACAAAAGGGCCGCAGAGGATTAGATGTACTGAATCAAATCCAAGATACCTATGGCAGCCGTGTAGAAGTGACCACAGAAAGATATCCGGATACTGAAGAAGTAGATTCAAAAATCCTGCGGATGGCAAAAGAGCTTGGAGCAAAAGTCGTTACAAATGATTATAATCTCAACAAAGTGGCGGCGGTTCAAAATATAGAAGTATTAAACATAAACGAATTGGCGAATGCAGTAAAACCAGTGGTTATTCCTGGCGAAGAAATGAGTGTACGCATTATTAAAGACGGAAATCAATCCAATCAGGGGCTGGGTTATCTTGATGACGGTACGATGATCGTTGTAGAAGGCGGAAAAAGATATATCGGACAGCAGGTAAGTACAGAAGTAACCTCTGTCATTCAAACAGCTGCCGGTAAAATGATATTCGTAAAAATGAAAGACGGTCTTCCAAATTAGGAAGGCTGTTTTTTTAAGCTTTTATATTTTCTACCACCCCTACTACCTATAACCTACTCCCTTTCTTTTCCTGTATTTTCCTATCTTTTCCTGGCCACCGCAGGTGTGCCGCCTAGAGCCTTGGTCCCGTCAGGGATCCTGCCTGGGCTGCATCAGCAAACCCGCCTTTCTTTCCCTCCCCAAAGATATTTTGATACGATTATGTTAAAATAGGATAGAGGTGATAATATGGGCAACAATACAACTGTATTAATCACAGCCGCCGGATCGGGAAGCAGGATGGGTCATGAAAAAGGAAAACTTTTTCTCAAGATCGGCAGTAAAACAGTGATTGAAAGAACTTTAGAAGTTTTTGATAAAATAGAAAAAATACAAAATATACTCCTTGTTATTCGAGAACAGGATAAGGAAGCGATGGAAGAAATAACTCTAGCTTTGAAGAAGCCTGTAAAATTAGTTATCGGAGGTTCCAGCAGGGAAGAGTCTACATATAATGGACTGAAGGTCTTGGAAGAGGACTGTGATATTGTAGTGTGCCATGACGGGGCAAGACCATTCATTCGAAGAGAGACTATTGAAAAATGTTTAGAGGAAATCGAAAAACACGAAGCTGTGATTGTAGCAGTACCGGTAAAAGATACGATAAAGTGTTCGGATCATAATGGTATGGTAGACTATACGCCAAACAGAGAATTTCTTTATCAAGTACAAACGCCTCAGGTTTTTCGGAAAAATATAATCAAGGAAGCCTATGAGATCAATAAAGAGGAAAATATTAAAGTGACGGATGACTCTTCTTTAGTGGAAAAACTGGGTAAGAAAGTAAAGATTGTTTTAGGGGATTACACGAATATTAAAATCACTACAAAGGAAGATTTGTTTGTAGGGGAAAAAATTCTTGATATGGAGGAGAAGAAATGAGAATAGGTTTTGGCGTAGATGTTCACCAGCTGGCAGAAGGAAGGAAACTTATACTCGGCGGTGTAGAGATCCCTTATGAAAAAGGTTTATTAGGCCATTCTGATGCGGATGTGTGTATCCATGCTATTATGGATGCAATGCTTGGAGCTCTTGCTCTTGGAGATATTGGAAAGATTTTTCCCGATACGGATATGCAGTATAAGGATATCGATTCAAAGCTGCTCTTAGAAAGAGTAACCCAGCTTATGATGGACAATGGTTATCGAATCGGGAATATCGACTGTACTATAGCATGCCAAAAACCAAAGCTTGCTCCCTTTATTGAAGAGATGAAGATGACCTTGGCGAAATGCTTAAAAACAAATGTTATTAATGTGTCTATAAAGGCGACAACTACAGAGAAACTAGGTTATGAAGGCCGTGGAGAAGGAATAACAGCTTACGCTACAGTGCTTCTGAAACAATGGGATGAATAATTGACGATTCATTTCATATTATGATAAAATTGAAGATGTTGTATAACAAATGAATAGATCTTATTAAGAGTGATGGAGGGAACAGGCCCTGTGAAATCCGGCAACCTATTCAGTTAGGTGCTACATCCTGCAGAATATACTGAAAAATAAGGAATGAAGAACCTTGCTAATTCAGGCAGGGTTATTTTTTTGGAGGGAATTATGAGTAGAATACTATTTACTTCTGAATCAGTAACAGAAGGACATCCGGATAAAATCTGCGATCAGATTTCAGATGCTATCTT
>JAAZME010000374.1 GCA_012798975.1 Gallicola sp. | reverse complement strand
TCATCTCCATCATATACAATATATATATCTTTTGTATATCTGGATATCAATCTTCCCTGTTCTTGCGTAATCGCTGTTCCTAATGATGCAATGGCAGTATCGATTCCCCTATTATATAAACTGATAACATCCATATAGCCTTCGACTAACATTGCACTGCCTTTTTTAGAAATATTATGGAAATTATTGGTTCCATACACATTTTTTCGTTTATGATAGATTTGAGACTCTTTCGAATTGATATATTTTGCTCTATCATCGACTAATGTTCTTCCTCCAAAAGCAAGAACATTTTTCCTGATATCTATAATTGGAAAGATCAGCCTATTTCTAAAGGTATCATAATATGTTCCCTTTTTGGATTTTTGTATTAATCCTAATTCCAGCAAATCTTCAGCTTTATATCCCTTTTGACTCATATAATTATACAATGAATCCCAGCTGTTATCTGCATAGCCTAAGAAAAAGTGATTGATGCATTTCTTATCGATAGATCTCTTTTTTAAATATTCTTTTGGAATTTGATTTGTCAGCAGATTTTGATAGAAAAACAATCTTGCATCATTGTTGATCTCCATAAGGAGTTTTCTTCTCTTGTATTTATCAGGGTCCATATCCTTGTTTTCTATATATATTCCCAGCTTATCTGCCAAAAAACGAATCGTTTCCGGATAGGATAGTCCTTCTTTCTTCATAAGAAAGCTGATAACATCCCCGCCTTCGCCGCATCCGAAACAATGAAATATTTCTTTTGAAGGAGAAACCGTAAATGATGGGGTTTTTTCATTATGAAAAGGACATAATCCTAAATAGTTGCTGCCTGCTTTCTTTAAATCTATATATTCTGAAATTATTGAAACTATATCCGCCTGTTCTTTTATATGCTCTATAGTTTCCTCTGGTATTCTAGACAATTAAACTTCACCTCTTAAAATTTCCAACGCTTGGGAATAAATATATTCTCATAGATTAATAAAATATAATTATCTGTCATACCAGAAAGATAATCGACAATAATTTGTTCTCTTGAATCGTAACAATTATTATAAAGATTCAAGTGAGATTTCGGGATATCATCAATATTCTTTAGATAATGCCTATATAGATGACTTAAAACATGATAGACATGATCTTTTTCTTTCGTAACGAAATCATTATAATATACATGATCAAACAAGAACTTCCTCATCGTCATCATACCATCATACATAGAATCACTCATAGCTATAGAGCTGGAACTGCTATTTTCAATTAAGTCATCTATCATTTTCTCAAGGCGTTCTTTTCTGTTTTTGCCGATGATCTCTGTAATTTCCTTTGGTATTTCTTCTTCTCCGATAATGCCGGCTCGGATAGCATCTTCTAAATCATGATTTACGTAACTTATGCGGTCGGCAAATTTTATAATTCTTCCTTCTAAAGTTTTTGCTTGGCGTTCTCCAGTATGATTGGAGATGCCGTCGATCACGTCGCTGGTTAAATTCAAGCCGTTATACTTTGAATCAATCCGCTCAATAAACTCAACTACTCTTACGGATTGTTCATAATGTGTAAAACCATTTGGTGAAAGACTGTTTAAAACCTGCTCCCCCATATGGCCAAATGGAGTATGGCCTAAATCATGACCTAAAGAAATCGCTTCTACTAAATCCTCATTCAATCTTAAAGCTCTCCCCATTATACGTGCGATCGTGGAAACTTCTAAAGTATGACTTGACCTCGTTCGGTAGTGGTCTTTTTCGGGAGAAATATATACTTGAGTTTTGCTTTTCAAACGCCTGAATGCTTTGGAAAATATGATTCTTTTTCTGTCGATCTGGTATGGATTTTCATAATCATCAAACTTTTCATGATACTTTCGGATAGAATTTTTAGATTTAGCTGCATTTTCATCTAAGATTAAATCCTCTATCTCCCAAAACTTTCTAATCATTAATGCCCTCCCGAAGTTTTAATATCGCTCTTAAAAGGTATATACCCTAATTGCTATAACTGTTAACGAAAAAAAAGAGCAGATATCCTCTGCTCTTTTCGAAAATTATAATTAATCTTCGCTATCTAATAGATCACTTTCGCTTAATTTAGCATCTAATAGATCACCTAAAGAATTGTTAAAGTCTGATTCTTCATATACTGGCTCAGAATAGCTGACTTTTTTCTTTGGAGCTTTTTTAGGTTCTGCTTTTTTCTCAGGTTTTTGCGGTTCTGGCTGAGTTCCTTTGATGCTTAAAGCGATTCTCTTATTCTCAGGATTAATTTCTAAAATCTTCACATCTAATTCCTGTCCAACTTCTAATTCGTCAGATGGTTTTTCAACATGATCATAGCTGATTTGAGAAACGTGAACTAATCCTTCTACACCTTCTTGTAAACGTACAAAAGCACCGAAATCTAAAAGATTCACTACTTCGCCTTTCACAACATCGCCTTCTTTGTTGTTTTCAACAAATTCATCAAATGGTTTTTTAGTAAGTTGTTTTAATCCTAGTGAAATTCTATTTCTCTCTTTGTTAGCACGAAGAACAATTACTTCCAATTCGTCTCCTACATTTAAAACATCGCTAGGATGCTTAATGCGTTTCCAAGAGATATCAGAAATATGGATTAAACCATCAACCCCGCCTAAATCAACAAATGCACCAAAATCGGTCAATCTTTGAACAGTTCCTTTGATTGTTTCGTCCACATTGATATTTTCCCATGCTTCGTCGATTTTTACTTGCTGCTCTTGTTCTTGGATCTTTCTGCTTGAAAGAACTAAGCGTTTCTTTCTATCATCAACATTTATAATTTTGCACTCTAAAGTTTGTCCAACATATTGAGAAAGATCTTTTACATAATGTGTTGTGACTTGAGAACCAGGAATAAATGCGTTGATTCCT
>JAAZME010000175.1 GCA_012798975.1 Gallicola sp. | reverse complement strand
ATTGAATATAAAAAAACCCCTTAGCCTGTATCCTTAAATAATTTTAAAGAGCTAAGGGATTTTTTTATTTATTTAGTTATCCCGTTGATCTCTTCAACTATTTGGTCGGCTACTGCTTTTTCACCGCCTAAAATCTCTATTTTCTGAATATTATGATTTTTGATATATTCTTTTGTTTCCTTCGGAAGTTTATTCGGATCCGTTAACAACAACACTGCGTTTTGCTGTCCGACAAAAGGTGCTGACGATAAAGCATCTGGATAATTTAATCCATCTGCCAAAACCACAGTATCTATTTTTTTCTGCAATCTCTTTGGATACAGCTCTGCAACTGCTGCAGCAGTTGCGTATCTGTTGCTGCCCATTATTCTTTCTCCAAAGAATGCTCCTACATCTTCTACAGGATCGTAAGGAACAGCATTAAATCCTCCCATAGTATAAAAACCGTAATCAATAGTATTCTTCCATCGGGGCATCATTAAAAATCCGCCTGTCATGTTCATAGTATGGATTGCTCTCTATGGATAGGAAGCTGCCCTACTAATGGAGATGCTGTCAAAGCGTCGGGGAAATTGTTATTGCTCACCACTGAATACATTCTCCAGTCCCCTATTTCCTGAACAACATTTGCT
The DNA here is from genome assembly GCA_012798975.1 of Gallicola sp. GTDB lineage: Bacteria > Bacillota > Clostridia > Tissierellales > Peptoniphilaceae > JBQKLI01. Next base: position 4,444 of record JAAZME010000175.1, on the reverse strand, counting down.
AATCTTTGTCTTTCAAAGTTAATATCTCTTGCAGTAAAATATCGATTTCTTCCACCCAAACGATAGACAGTATAGTCTTTTCTAATACTTTCCTCTAACCTTTCGCTGACAACTCCTGTTCCGCCAAGAATATAGATCTTTTCTACATTCAACCTTTTCAGCTCCTCTTTTACTACACTCGGAAGTTCTTCCGACCCCGTCAAGAGCAGCGGCGCCTTTATCTGAGTTGCTAATGTACCTCCGACAAGGGCATCCGGATAATTCCCTCCAAATGCAAGTACTGCCGTCTGTGATGATTTAAAAGATGCTTTCGAAATTTCTACAGCAGTTTCATACCGGTTATCCCCCGAAATCCTTTTGATTTCGTAAGATTTGGCTTCTGTTTTTCCCGTTGGAAATAGTGCAGCCATAAATAATAGAACTAAAAATCTTTTTAATATACTTTTCATTTTCTTTCCTCCAAATAATAGGTTTCTATTTTTTCTATATTCAATAATTAGAATATTTCTTATCCGTTCTATTTTATGATTATTCAAAGTGTATAAAATAATACCCCATTTAAGAAATTATTATCATTTCCAAACAAAAAAAAGAGCCGAAGCTCTTTTTTAAAACAAACTTTTTATTATTGTAATGACTTCTAAAATATTTGTCACCATATCGCTAGGTGTAGAAGAGGTAGTTCCATTTCCATATCTAAATGTCGATGTAGTATCAGAAACAGTGTCCGATACAAAATCTACTGTTTGAGATACGTCCTCTATAGTATGTTCAACAACTTGTACAGATCGATTAACACTTGCAGTAATATCTGTCACATCTGGACTGATATCATTTAGCATAATATCTGTTTTGTTTGAAATGCCTTCTACATTGCTCATAATACTCGGCATTTCGTTTAATGTGGAATCAATATTGACCTTATTGTCTTTTACGATTTCATTAACATTTTTTACAATGCCTATAAGCTTTACCATAAAGATGATCAAAGCGATTAAAAATCCAGATAGGCAAAGATACATTAAGATTCGGAAAAAATCAATTACTGAAATTAACATGAGATTTCCTCCTATTTCTTATTCTTTTTAGTCTCTTTTTCTACTGCCTTCATATTTTCTTTCGCTTTTTTCTCAACGTCATCTAAACAAGCCGCTGAATCTCCTTTGGCTTCAAAAGATTCGTCAACTGTGTCAGTACTTGAAGCTTCTGTTAGAGGCGGTTCTCCATGAGCTTTATAAATTTTATCATTGTCTTTATCTTTATTATTAGAGCCAGGAGTATTTACGTTTTTATTTGGTTCTGCTCCAACTTTTTTCATGTTCTCTTGAGCTTTTTTCTCAACATCATCTAAACAAGCTGCTGAATCGCCTTTTGCTTCGAAGGTTTCATCAGGCACATAAGACTGCGGTTTGTTTCCATCAAGGCATACTCCGTCATCTTCATGTATAGTGATAAGATCTTTTTTCTGCTCTTTTAAAACATCTTTTTCAACGCTCTTAATATTTGCTTTGGCTTTTGCTTCGACTTCGTCTAAACATGCTGCTGAATCGCCTACTGTTTCAAAAGACTCGTCTGGTACATAAGACTGCGCTCTATTGCCGTCTAAGCAGATCGTTCCGTCTTCGTTGTAAGTAATCTCTTCTTCTTCAACATCATAGTCTTCGTCGTCATTATCCCCTAGTTTTTTAATGCGGGTCATATTACGATCTTGGAAATTATGATATTTATCTTTAATATCATATCCTAATTCGTCAGTCTTATACTTGATCGTATCGATAGTATCGTTCACATTCGCCTTCATGTTTTCTGTTGCATCTTCTGCTGCATTGCGAATATCTTTTCTTGTTTCTTCTCCAGATTTAGGTGCTAATAATACCCCTGCGATCATACCGGCTGCAGTTCCAAGTATTGCTCCTAAAGCAACTTTTCTAGTTCCTTCCGTTTTCTTCTTAGCAATTTCCCAACGGATCTTTCTTTCTTGTTCTCTTTTCTTTTCTAATAAATAATCTTGTATACTCATTATAAATCCTCCTTGTGATATCTATGATAATTATTATTTACCCGTTGAACTATTTAATAAACAAATTTGCATAAAAAAAAGACAGTCTTTAGACTGTCTAAGTAGCCCCCAGTATGTTGACCTTAATGAATTAATGACCTTCTGTATGTGAAGGTGGGTTGACTGCCTCATTCTTTTGACGTCCCTTCAAAGAGGGCCTGCCATCCAAAATCGGACATCCGTCATCCCTTATAAGATGCGTAGGTATAATTGTTCGGGCCAACTTTATCCTACTGAGGATACTCTTAGTATATAGAATTTTAACACAAAAATCAAGCAATCTTTATATAAGGTATCTTTCCGCTTATTTTCACAAAGATCATGAGCTTATATGATATAATATTTTATATTAAAAAGGAGAAAAAACCGTGGACGATCAAAAATCGATAATTAATCTCTATCAAAATAATAATGAAAAATCAAAAATAATCTCAAAAATTATCCAGAAAAAATTTTCTGAAGAAGGATTTGAGATCTCTTTAGAACATAATCCCAAAGCAGAACTGAACCTATGTATCGGCGGTGATGGTGCTTTTTTGAGAGCCGTACATAAATCGAGATACTCCCCCATTCCCTTTGTTGGAATCAATACTGGCCACTTAGGATTTTATCAAGAAATACTCATCCCTAATATTGACACCTTTATCCAAAACTTCATCCATTACAATTATGATATAGAACAATTGGATTTAGTAGAATGCTGTCTTTATTTTACAGACGGCAAGGAACCAGTGAGCCACCGGGCGTTAAATGAATTTGCTGTTAAAACGACCGACAACAGCATCATCCATTTAGAAGTCTATATTGACGGAAACCACCTTCAAAGTTTTGCCGGAGATGCACTCTTGATCTCCACCCCATCCGGTTCGACGGCCTACAATTTTTCCGCGGGAGGAAGCATTCTCTATCAATCATTGAAAGGTTTTCAGCTGACCCCCTTGGCTCCCTTAAACTCCAAGGCCTACCGCTCTCTTTTGAACTCTATCGTCCTTCCTTCAGATGCGGCGCTTCGTTTTAAACAGGGACGCGAAGAACGAAATTCAAAGATCGACCTTTTAATCGACGGTGTTTCAGTTGTCTATGACAATATCGATTATTTAGAGTTTAGAGCCTCTGATACATATATCAACAAAATTGTTTTCGATAAAAACTGGTACTGGATGAATATTAAAGATAAATTTCTATAATGATAAAAAGACCTCGGTAGGAAAACCGAGGTCTTTTTTTAATCGATATTATTTAGCGCTGACTGTAAAATTTCTCTTGCTATAGGAGCTGCCGTTGTGCCTCCATAGCTTCCATCATCTTCCAGTACAACTGCAACAGCAAATTTTGGATCGTTAGCTGGTGCGGTTGCAATAAACCATGAATTCGTAGAAGCTTTGTTTTTGATTTCTGCGGTTCCTGATTTTCCTGCTACAGCAACATTGCTTAAGGCTGCCTCAGATCCCGCTTGTACTACTGCTCGCAAATCGCCTAAGAGTTCGTTGGCAATATCTTCCGACATTACTTCCGAAAGAACTTGGGGTTCAACATTCTTTTTGGTTTCCCCGTCTGGTGAAACAACTTCTCCTACAACGTAAGGCTTCATCATCTTACCTTCATTGGCTATCGCCGACATCACCAAAGTCATATTTAATGGCGTTACTTGAGTTTTACCCTGACCAAAAGATGCCGCTGCCAAATCAGCTTTTGACATACTAGGAGTAAAAGGATTCACCGACGCTTCTTGAGGGAGATCAAAAGGTATCTTCTCCCCTATATAGTTTCTCTTTGTTACGTCAGCCATCTTTTCTGCCCCTACTTCAACACCTTTTTGAGCAAAATATACATTTGACGATTTCTGAAGAGCTCTTCTTAAGTTTGTATTTCCATTTACTTCTTTATTAAAATTCGCGATGACATAACCGTCTATTGTTATGGTTCCTTCGTCCTTCATTGTCAGATCAATACTATCCTTGTTTTCTAAGATGCCGGTACCTGTAACCACTTTAAATACAGAACCAGGAGTATATCTGCCTTGAGTCCCTCTATTTAGAAGAGGGGAATCTTCATTGTTGATTAAATGTTCCCAGTCCTCTTCAAGTGTATTCGGGTCAAACCCAGGCCGGCTGCTCATAGCATAGATCTCTCCTGTCTCAGGATTCATAACTACAATCGAACCTTTACGCCCTTCTAAAAGACTGTATGCTTTTTCCTGAACGTTGGACTTGATGGTAAGTCCTAAACTGTTTCCTTTATCCGTAGACTGAACCATATTTCTAAGTTCTGACAAAGGGGTATCTTTGCTGATATTAAGCAGCGTATTGTTAAAAGTTTTTTCTAGTCCATTTTTCCCGTATTGGGTAGAATCATACCCGATAATATTGGAAAAAGCGATCCCCT
>JAAZME010000245.1 GCA_012798975.1 Gallicola sp. | reverse complement strand
CTTCATACAGGCGCTCGCCGATTTTTTTGCCATCGACAATACCGTATTTATCAACATCTTCTTTCGGTACTTCCTGTACTCCCACTACGGAACATTCGTATTCGTCATAAACCTTCATCAGCTGCCCGATACAGGGAGTATCATGATAAACTACATCGTCTCCTAATAGAACTGCAAAGGGCTCATCTCCTACAAATGTTTCTGCATAGGTAATCGCATCTCCTAGACCGTTTTTAGTCTTTTGTCTGACAAAATGAACATTGCAGAGATTTGAAATATTCTTAAGTATTTCGTACATCTCTGGATTTTTAGTCTTCATCACTTCTTCTACTTCTGCAGAAGAGTCGAAATGATCGGCAATGGCACCTTTGTCTTTTGATATGATAAGAAGAACATCTTCTATGCCTGCATGTGCCACTTCCTCTACAATATACTGTATCGTCGGTTTATCGAATATCGGCAGCATTTCTTTTGGTATAGATTTTGATGCAGGAAGCATTCTCGTACCGAATCCTGCTGCAGGAATAACTGCTTTACGAACTTTCATAAACTCCTCCTATTTGTTTAAAAGATTTTTATAAATATCGTCGACCACATTGAAATTATCTTCTATATTATAATTGTCTATAACATACTGTCTTGCATTTTTTGCCATCTGTTTTCTTAAATTTTCATCTTCATATAATTTCAATAAAGCTTCGTATATTGCCTCAGAATTTTGCGGCTCTACAGTAATACTGCTATAGCCGGGCTTTGTTGCTTCTGGAAGTCCCCCTACGTCCGATACAATTGTCGGAACTTCGCAGGCTTGTGCTTCTACGGCAGCTACCCCGAAAGACTCGCTGTCTAATACTGAAGGAAATACGGCCACGTCCATTTTATTAAAGGCCTCTACGACTCCCTGAGTATTCAAAAATCCCAAGAATTTGACATTATCTTCAATACCCAGTTCTTTGGAAAGGTCTCTTAATTCCTGCTCCTGGGTACCTTTTCCTCCTAAGAGAAGTTTTGCATTCTTCTCCCCGGTTTTATCGATAAGCATTTTGAACGCTTCTATTAAATATGTAATACCGTATTTCGGATAGAAGGATTTAATAATTCCCACAGTAAAATCCGGATACCGTTCCACGTCCAAGGGCTTGAACAGATCGATATCCACACAGAAGGGTGTAACCAGTACTTTTTTATCTGTATACTGGGCAACTTCTTTTTTCATATCCTCTGAAGTAGACAGGATAATATCCGCCTTTTTTAAATTCCGTCTTAACAATTTCTCGTGCAGAGAACTCTTTTTTGGAAAATCATAAATATCGGATCCCCAAATTGATAATATGTAAGGATGTATATCCAACAAAGACGCTAACAGACCATAACTTGTAGCATAATGGGCATGAATAATATCAGGATTTTCTTTTTTGATAAACGCTTTTATTTTAGAAAGCTGGCTATAATATATAAACAGCTTATTAATATCTGAACGGGATCGAAATCCCTCTACCTCGCAAGAATATACCTTTGCTCCAGGAATTTCTCCGTCTCCCAAGGAAATCACAATGACTTCATAGCCTTTTTCCAAAAAGAACTCCGACCATTTCAAAGTATGGGCGCTGCCTGCATCAGACAAATAACAAATTTTCATTTCCTGCTCCTTTTTAAAAGTATTCGTAATAATCTCCCTATAGTATATCATAAAAGGT